>JAEYQF010000332.1 GCA_023410155.1 Verrucomicrobiota bacterium
GTAAGACGCACCATTTTCGGCACATCCTGCAATAAGCACGCACCAGCGCCCTTGTTCACCACTTTGTGTACCGGGCAACCGTAATTGATGTCGATCAGATCGGGTCTTGCGGCTTCCGCAATGCGAGCGGCCTCTTCCATTGCTTCCTCGGCACCGCCAAAAAGCTGGACCCCGACCGGACGTTCGTGCTCGAAGATGTCGAGCTTCTTCATCCCCTTTGCCGCCTTGCGAATGAGCCCTTCGCTGCTGATGAATTCGGTGAACATCAGATCCGCACCATGCTTCTTGCAAAGCGCACGGAACGGCGGATCGCTCACATCCTCCATGGGAGCGAGCAACAGCGGGAAGTCCGGCAGTTCGATATTTCCGATCCGCACCATGGGAAAAAGGCCCGCAAAGGTACGGAAATACAGCGTCCGGGCTGGCTGTCATGACATTAGCGGACCGTCTATCTTGGCCGCATGCGCCAGCCTTCGCTATTCGTTGCGATCGTCCTCTGCGGTCTCATCGCAGCACTGCGACTAGGCAATATGTCACGACAGGCGCTCACCTGGGATGTATTCGGTTATTACCTCTACCTCCCGGCGACATTCATTTACGATGATCCGGCTCTGGAAAAGACCGAATGGCTGAGCGATCTGATGGAGAAATACGGACCATCGGGCACGCTTTATCAGGTGGTGGACATGCCTGACGGCCGGCGCATGATCAAATACACCATGGGAATGGCCGTCGCCTATGCGCCGTTCTTCTTGATCGCGCATGCACTGGCCGAGCCGCTGGGCTTTCCAGCCGATGGACTTTCACCTCCCTATCAGATCGCCATCACGCTCGGTTGTCTGCTCTACATCCTGATCGGGATCTTCCTATTTCGCCGGGTATTATTGAGGTTCTTCGATGATCAGTGGACCGCCCTTCTTCTGATCTTGATCGTACTCGGAACGAACTACCTGCAGCTCGCCGCCTGGGATGGAACATTGCTTACGCATCCGTTCCTTTTCACGCTGTATGCAGCATTGCTTCTTGCAACGATCGAGTGGCACGATCGACCGCGGATCGAAGCAGGAGTAGCGATCGGTGCGACGGGTGGACTCATCGCATTAGTAAGACCGCCGGAAGCGTTGGTCATGCTTTTACCTCTGCTTTGGGCTATCGATCGGCCGAAAGAAAAGCTCCTCCAATTGCGATCGCATTGGATGCATGTGATCGTTGCGATCATCATGTTCCTTATGATCATCTCACCACAACTGATCTATTGGAAAGCGCTCTCCGGTGAATGGATCACGAATTCCTATGCGAACAATCCCGGGGAAGGCTTTGACATCCGGGAACCACATTTGCGTCCGTTCCTGATCTCGTTCCGCAAAGGCTGGTTCATCTACACGCCATTGATGCTGCTGGCGATCATCGGCCTGCCGTGGCTCTGGCGCAGGCACCGCGCATTGTTCTGGCCGTTGGTGATCTTCCTTCCGCTCCAGGTCTGGATCGTCGCCAGCTGGACCAACTGGTGGTACGCCGGCGGAAGTTTCAGCTCGCGCAGCATGCTTCCGGTATATGTGCTTCTTGCGATCCCGCTCGGTGCTTTACTGCAATGGATAAGCCTGCAAAAGATCCGGCCGATCACATATGCTGGCGTCGGAGCCTTGGTCTTCCTGAACCTCTTTCAAACATGGCAATGGAAAGAAGGGATCATCAGCAAGGAGCGGATGACGCGCGCATATTACTTCGCAACCTTCGGGCGCACATCTGTTCCGCCTGGAGCAGAGGATCTGCTGCTGATCGATAGGCCAACGACCGCAGACGAAACGTTCAACAACGATCCGCACTATCACAGCCGCACGATCTTCGATGAGCGCTATGATCCACCCCGGATCCTCACGGCTCAAGATGCATTCCTACCCGGTCCGGAACTCGAATTCCAAGCGATCACTTCAACCGATCATGCCTGGATCCGCGCTACAGCAACCTTACGTGCGGATAGCTTGATCCGTCCCCCGGTGATGGTGATGACGTTCCATCATGACGGCAAGACCTATAAGTACCGTAGTGCCTCGTGGAAGATCGGGTCTTCTGATGATGAATGGGTGGAACTCCAGATGGATTACCTCACGCCGGAAGTGCGCAGTAGAAATGATCTGTTCAAAGCGTACATCTGGAACATGCACGGGGATACAAGCGCGATCGGGAGCTTTCGGGTGGAGGTGTTCGAGCGGTGAGATCACGGATCGATCCCAACGATCTTTCCGTCCTTCTCTATCCAGATCTTGGTGCCATGCATCTTGGCGATGCGCCGGGCTTCCTTGGCGGCACGCTTCAATGCCCGAGTGATCGTAGCTGTGTGCTCGTTCTGCTTGAGCTTTCGTTTCCCTTTGCTCATAAGCTCTTTTCGATCAGAACAGGTGAAGATCCCGAATTCTCATACAAGTGCCAGGTATGAGCCAGTCGCTTGAGCATTTTTCAAAGCTATGAAGACCCCGGGCAAAACGGCGACGAACATCTACTTCAGGCACACCATGCCCTCCGTGCTTCACCCGGTGGGACACGCGTTTGATCGCAAGCTCCGGGCTATTCAATTTTAAGAAAACTATCTCGATCTCATAGCCTTGTTGACGCATCCGATCGAGTCGCTCGATGTAGGCAAGGCCGCTGAGAGTGCTTTCAAAAGCAAAGGATGCACGAGCGGCCGATAGACGATCCAACTCCTCAAACATCAATCTGCCTGCAGCACGCGCAGCACGTTCGGGCTTCAACGGCGATAGACCAGCAGCTATTAGATCTGCATTTATGAATCGCTCAATACCTGCATTCTGGACCAGGTATGTGCGCGCGAACGTCGTCTTCCCTGCTCCATTCGGACCAGCAATGATTATACAGCGAGGCTTTGATCGCGAACTCTTCGGCACGCAACGAAATTAGATGTACGAGATAACAGGCCGCGCTACGCACTCACCCGCACCCCCTTCTTCGCGCCCTTCTCCCCCAACATCTCCTTCACCGCAGCCACAACCGCCTTGTCATCAAATCCGCAC
>JAEYQF010000366.1 GCA_023410155.1 Verrucomicrobiota bacterium
GCACGATCCCGCGTCAGTCCCGTGACTTCGCTCGTCTGCTCCACGAAATACAAGACGGCCCGCTCGGACAGCTCATCGAGAAACGCATCGTTCTGCATCGCTTCAGTCGCGACCGACATCGGCTGCCCGCGTGCCCAGAAAATTGACGCCGCCAGCATCACCGCGGCGATCGACCAGCGCATGATCGCCCGACCCCGACGTTCCACCTGCGGCCGCTCTTCATTCACGAAATTCGATGGAACTTTTTCCATTCGCCACACTCATCGACACGATCCGTTTCGTTTCCAAGCGCGAAGTCGCGAAAGTGCCGTCAAAACTGAATAAAATGCGGCCGCGCTCGTGTATTGGTTTTGGCACTACACCACGTGAGCGCGGACCGTTTTCTCTCTCCAGTTTCGCAAATGACGTCCGGTCCGCGGCTCCGGTAACGATCGACGCGCCCAGGCTCTTCCGGGCCACGCGGAACGTTGCAAAATGCGACTCCCCCGGATCGTGGCTCGACCCGGTCCGCACCTTTGGCTCGACCTGGTCATCACCTTGGCTCGACCCGGTCCGCACCGAGTTCCGACTCCGTCCGCTCACGGTCCCGACTCAAACCGCATGCCGGCCTGAGTCGCACCCGTTCACTTCGCCAGACGCTGCCGGATCGCGGCGAAAACCGCCTCGCCCGTCGCCGGTGATGCCAGTGCGACTTCGCCGCCGCCACCGAAGGCCGCAACCGCATCGCGAATCGCCTCACGCACGGAGAACGCGAGCATCAGCGGGGGTTCGCCCACGGCTTTGCTACCGTGGATCGAGTTGGGCTGGGCCGCCTTCGGCAAAAGCGTGACGTTGAACTCCATCGGCGCGTCGCTGATCGCGGGGATCTGATAGGTGCTCGCGCTATGAGTGAGCAGCCGGCCCTTCGGATCCCACCGGAGTTCTTCGCTCGTGAGCCAACCCATGCCCTGGACGAAACCTCCCTCAATCTGGCCGCGATCGACCCCCGGATTCAGCGAGTCGCCGACGTCATGCACGATGTCGACGCGCAACACTCTCGTCATCCCGGTGTAGCCATCCACTTCGACTTCCGCGACGGCGGCGCCACACGCGAAATAGTGAAATGGGCGTCCCGATGCCGTCGTCCAGTCCCAATGAATACCCGGGGTCTTATAGTAACCCGTCGCCGCGAGGCTCACGCGCTCGGCGTAGGCTTTGCTACAGAGTTTGGCAAAGGGGACCTTGTTCTGCGTGCCGCGCTCGAGGGCGAATCCCGCCGCGAACTCCACTCTTTCGGGATCCACCGCCAGCAGCCCCGCTGCGATTGGCCGCAGTCGCTCGCGCAGTTCCGCGCACGCTGCGGCGACAGCCGCGCCGTTCAAATCCGCGCCGCTTGAGGCCGCTGTCGCCGAGGTGTTGGGCACCTTGTCCGTGCTCGTGGGCATCATCCGGATGCTCCCGGCGGGCAGCCCAAGTTCGCGCATGGCGACGCCAAGAATCTTCGTGTGCAATCCCTGTCCCATCTCGGTGCCACCGTGGTTCACCTGCGCGGTGCCGTCCGAGTAAAGCAGCACATACGCCCCCGCCTGATTGTAGTGCGTGAGCGTGAAGGAGATTCCGAATTTTACCGGCGTCACGGCGAGCCCGCGCTTGATCCGCGGGTGCTCTCTATTCCATGCCGCGATCTGCTCGCGGCGTTCCGCGAACTTCGCTTCTGCGAGCACCCGTGCCCAGATTTCCTGGAGGCGATTATCACCGATGTCTTCCAGGTAGTGAGTGCGGTTGGTCTCGCCGGTGCCGCGATAGAGATTCCGCTGACGCACGATCTCCGGCCGCAGGCCCGTGCGGCGCGCGACGCGATCCATGATTTCCTCGATCACCATCAAGCCCTGCGGGCCGCCGAACCCCCGGAACGCCGTGTGCGATGTGACGTTGGTCTTCGCTGCGCGGCCGCTGAAATCCACCGCCGGCAGATAATAGGCGTTGTCCAGATGGAACAACGCCCGATCCAAGATCGGCTGCGAGAGATCGAGCGACCAGCCGCCGTCGGCCGTCAGCTCAACCTTGACCGCGTGCAACATGCCGTCCGCGTCGTGACCGACGGAGAACTTCGCATGAAACGGATGCCGCTTACCCGTGAGGCACATGTCGAGATCGCGGTCGAGTTGCACGCGCACGGGGCGACCTGTTTTCAGCGCCGCGAGCGCAACCATCGCAGCCCACGCGTTGCCCTGTGTCTCCTTCCCGCCAAAGCCGCCGCCCATGCGCGGCGCCTGCACGACGACCTTGTGACGCGAACAGCCCAGCACCTCCGAAACAATCGCCTGAATCTCCGAGGGATGTTGCGTCGACGAATATACCTGCACGGCTCCCTCTTCCATCGGCTCAGCCCAGGCGGCGTGCGTCTCGAGATAGAAATGCTCCTGTCCGCCGAACGAAAACTCCCCGTCGAAGCGCAGCGGGGCCGCCGCGAGTCCCGCGGCACAATCCCCCCGCGTGAGTGCGTGGACGTCCGTGTGATAACTCCCCGCCGCCATCGCCGCCGGGAGACCTACGATCGCCGGCAGCTCCTCGTAATCGACCTCGACCAGCGCCGCCGCCGCGCGACAGTGCGCGATGGACTCGCCCACCACGACCGCGACGACCTGGCCGTGGAACAGCACTTCATCCCTCGCGAACAACGGTTCGTCGTGGCGCGCGGGACCGGTGTTGTTTTCGCCAATGATATCCTCGGCCATCAACACCGCCGCCACGCCGGGCGCAGTCCGCGCCCTGCTCGCATCGCGGCGGAGAATCTTCGCCCGCGCATGCGGCGAGATCACCGGCCATAGCGTCAACATCGGACGGCGCGCAGCGATGTCGTCCACGTAACGCGCCCCGCCCGTCACATGACCAACCGCGCTCTCGTGACGCAGCGTGCGCGTCGCATCATCCACCGGCCACGGCTCGCTGCCGGCGAATTCCGGCTTCGCGTCGATCGCAAGACTCGTCTCGCCCGACACAAACTTCTCCCAAAGCGCGACCACCAGTGCCTTCCGATATTCAGCCCCGGAACGCACATCGGAGATCGGCGAAAACTCCTCACGCAACGCGGCGCAAGCATCCGCCAGCGACTCGTCGAGCGTGCGACCGACCAAGGTCTGTTCGGCGCGCAGGGCGCGGGTGGGTTTGACGGCCACACCGCCGTAGGCGAGTCGCGCATGCTTCACTACGCCCGCTGCGTCTGTCTCCACCAGAAACGCTCCCGCCACGATGCTGATGTCCAGCTCGCGCCGATGAGAGACTTTCTGAAAATCCAAGCGGCGCGCGCCACCGGCAACGGATGCCGTCCGGGGAAGCACGATTTCCTTCATCACCTCGTCGGCGCGCAGCTGCGTCTGACGATAGCCGGTGAAAAACTCCGCGAGCGGCACTGTGCGTTCCCCCGTCGGACTCGCGAGCACGACAGACGCATCCAACGTGAGCAGCACCGGCGCGCTGTCACCGATCGGTGATGCCGTCATGAGATTGCCGCCGAGAGTTGCGCGATTCCGAATCTGCCGCGAGGCGAAGACCGCGAGCATTTTCGCGAGCGAGGGATATTCCTGGCCAAGCGCCTCCTCGACTGCGGTGAGCGTTACCGCCGCGCCGATCCGCCATTCGTCGATCGTAGCGCGAAGCGCGGTCAGCTCGGCGACGGCCTCCACTGAGACCAGCTGCGGGAACGACTTGAACTTCTTGTTGAGCTCCACCCCGAGCTCTGTCGCGCCAGCCACGAGTTTTGCCGCAGGAAACTTCGCTCGCAGTGCAAACAGCTCCCGCAGAGACCCGGGGCGAAAGAAACACTCATCGCGCACTTCGTAGGCGAGCGCCGGCGGCAGCGAACTCGGCTCCCCCAGCCGGTGCGCGAAGGCATCGCACGCGTCGCGCTCGGGGCAGCGGCGATTGTTGGCCGCGTGGGCGGCATCGCGGATTGCCCGATATCCCGTGCAGCGGCAGAGGTTGCCGCAGAGTTGATCGCTGATCGCTCCGGGCTCGCGGTTGTCGCCGCGATAGTAGCCCTCGAACATCGCCATCACGAATCCCGGCGTGCAGTAACCACACTGCGATCCGTAATGATGCACCATCGCGTCCTGCACCGGGTGCAACTCGCCGTCAGGCGCCAGCCCCTCGACGGTGACGATTTCTCGGCCCGCGAACATCGGCAGGAACGCGATGCAGCTATTAATCGCACGATACGCGGATTGGCCGTCGGCGTGGCGATCGACGAGCGCGACGGAGCACGCGCCGCAGTCGCCTTCCGCGCAGCCGCACTTCGTCCCCGTTCTTCCGCCCGCACGCAGCCAGTCCAGCAACGTCGTCGTCGGCGCCACGTTTTCCACGCGGACTCGCTCGCCATTGAGGACGAACTCGAAGGCGTTGCCCGTCGTAGACAGAGGAGTTTCGACGCTGGAGCCGCTCATGGCTGCGTTTCAGCAATAACCGGGCCCGCCAACGCGGCAAACGCACTCACAGCGCCGTGCGATTTACGTCCTTGTAGTAAAGGTAACTCGCCGGCGTTTTTCCCATCGCGACAAACCACTGCGGGCAATACGGCGCCATCCAGATCGCATCGCCCGCCGCCACTGGATACCACGAGTCCTCCAGGCGATACACGCCCTGTCCCGCCAGCATCAGCAACCCGTGCTCCATGATGTGTGTCTCGACAAACGGCAGCGTGGCCCCCGGCTGATAGGTGAAGATGTTCATCGCGAGGTCGTAGGCTGGCTCGTCCGGCAACAGCACCTGCAAACGCGCGTCAGGATCGCCGAGGAACGGCTCGCCTTTCACCTGCGCTGCATCGCCCACGATCGGCTGAGGCGCAGCGACGGAATCGAGCGCGACAAACTTCTTCTGGAAGAGCGTCAACCGCGTGCCCGGTTTCGGAGTCTCGATCGTGCACGCGCTCCCGGCCGGCGCGAAAAAGTAGCCGCCCGCTCCGAGCTTTTGCTTCTTGCCCGCAAGCGTGAGTGTCGCGCCACCGCTTTCGAAGTAACCTGCAGTCTCGATTCCGGGCGCGGCGAACACCGCGCGGCCGCCTTTCTCGAAGGTGACGAGCAGTTGCGCGACGTTTGCCCCCATGCGTTCGGAGATCAGAACCACCGTAGTTGCGCCCAGGATGCCGGGCACATTGCTCTTCACGTGCCCATCGGGCGCGATGAGCGCATGACGGGCGGCGATGCGAGTGCGGGTCTGGCCAAAGGGCAGGTTCATAGGGGTGCAGGTTGGGGCAGGAGCAGTTGGGCTGCAGGAGCTTCACCCGTCAATCGGCCATCGGCCCAGACAGCGAGGCCCCTCACGAACGTGTGGGTTATTCGCACGCGACTGACGCGGCCAACGTAGGCAGAGATCGGGTGCCGCGTGAGCAGTTCGGCGGCAACGATCTCGCGCGGCCCGGCGGGCGTCACGACCGCCAGATCCGCATCACAGCCGACCGCAAGTCCGCCCTTGTGAGGACCGAGTCGGAAGCGCCTGGCTACGTTGCGACTGAGCACGGCGGACAGCAGTGGCCAGTCTCGCTCCGCGGAGTCGAGCGTCTCCGATAAGAGCAGCTCGAATCCGTGCTGCACGCCGCCAATCCCGCCCCAGATCGCAAAGAAATCCTCACCGGTTTTCATCGCGCCGGGCGCGGGCGAATGATCGGAGCCGATCGTATCCACAAAACCAGCACGCAAGGCGGACCACAGTGCGCGGCGGCGCTGTTCGTCGCGAATGGGCGGCGCACATTTCGCGGGCGCACCGAGGCGCACGACGTCGTCTTCATTGAGCAACAGATAGTGCGGACAGGTCTCAGCGGTCACGTTGGTGCCGCAAGTCTTCGCCTCGGCGATCAACTCCAACCCCTCAGGCGAACTCACGTGCACGATGTGCAGGGCGCAGCCTGTCTCGTGGGCCAGCGCCAGCGCGTCGCGAATCGCGGCGAGCTCCACCTCGACCGGACGCGACGCGAGATACGCACGGACATCGCGCGACGCGCTTTTCTTCTCCGCGGTGTGTCGCACGGCGAGACCATTGTCCTCCGCGTGCACCGCCACGATGAGGCCGAGTTGCGCGGCCGCGGTCATGCCCGCGCGCAACGCGGGCTCGTCCACGCGCTGGAAGCTGCTGATCCCGCTCTCCGACATGAACGCCTTCAGGCCGATCGCGCCGGCATCGCGCAACTCGGCGAGGCGGTCGAGATTCGCCGGTGTCAACCCACCCCACAAGGCAAACTCCGTGTGGGATTTCTCCCGCGCGAGCACCACTTTCTCGCGAAATCGTGCCGCATCGAGCACCGGCGGCTCCGAATTGAGCGGCATGTCGAAAAAGCACGTGCCGCCGCCGGCCGCGAGCGCGGCGGAACCGGTCGCTAATCCCTCCCAATCCGTTCGACCCGGTTCGTTGAAATGCACGTGTGCGTCGATGAAACCGGGAAAGACGTAGCTCCCGCCCGCATCCACCAAACGTGACGCCTCGCCGGCCAGATGGGGTCCGCACGCCACGATGCGACCGCCGGAAATGGCGAGATCCTCGCGAACCACCCCTTCGGGCGTCACCAGCCTGCCCCCACGCACCAGTGTATCGAAGGCCCGGTTCATCGTGCTCACGCGTGTTCGTCAGCGAGCCGCTGCAAGAAATCCACGACAACCTCGAGCGCGACGCCGAGATCCTTCGGGGACGCGAACTCGTCGGGATGATGACTCAATCCCTCGCGACAACGCACAAACAACATCGCGACGGGCGCGAGACGGGAAACGACCACGGCGTCGTGCCCTGCTCCGCTCACGAGCACCGGACACGGTCCCTGCACGGCGCGCACGCTGGCGGCGAGCGAGCGATTGAGCTCGGCATCGCAGGGTGTCGCGCGGTGCGACATAGTCTGCTCCCACTTGCACGCGAGTTTGCGGCGCCGCGCGATCGCCTGGGCGTGTCGCACGAGAGCCTTCACCGCGCGCGCGCAGGTCGCGTCGTCAGGGTGTCGCACATCGAGGGAGACGGTCGCTTCGCCGGGAATCACATTCGCGGCCCCACCCGGCACCTGCGCAGTGCCGACCGTTGCGACGAGATTCCGCGTTGCGCGGCCAAACGCTTCCACGGCGAGCACAAATTCCGCGGCCCCGGCGAGCGCGTCGCGGCGCAGCGACATGGGGGTCGTGCCCGCGTGTCCGGCCCTGCCGCGAAAAGTGATTCGTCCGCGCGTCTGGCTCGCGATCGCAGAGACCAACCCGACGGAGAGTTTCTTGTTCTCGAGCACCGGCCCCTGCTCGATGTGCACTTCCACGTAGCCCAGGAGGTTTTTTCGGGCCGGCGCGACGCGGGGCAGGACGAACGGCCGGCCCGCGTGGGCCTCGATCACTTCGCGCAGAGTGTTGCCGCGTCCGTCACGTAGCTTCAGGTCCGCGGCACGCAGCGTGCCCGTGTAGGCTTTGCTCCCGATGTAAGCGCCGGCGAAACGCACGGCTTCCTCCTCCGAAAAACCAAGCACCTCCACCGCAAACGGCAGCTCCACGCCACGCCGTTTCAACTCCGCGAGCGCGACGATCGGCAGCACGACGCCGAGCGCACCATCGAAGCGGCCCGCGTTGCGCACGGTGTCGAGGTGCGAGCCGAGCAGGAGCGTTCCATTTGCCCCGCCCGCGGGTTCGCACCGTCCGATCAAGTTGCCCGTGTCGTCTTCGCGAACGCTCAGTCCAGCTTCCTTCATCCAACCGGCGACAAGCTGGTTCGCCTGTTCCATCGCGGGCGATAAAAACGTGCGGGTCAGTCGGCCGGGTTCGTCGGTCACACGACCAAGTTCGTCGAGTCGCCGCGCGAGCAACGCGGTGGCCGCAGCCATCGTGGTTTGGGACGAGCGCATCAGCTCCCTCGATACGTGCTATAGGCCCAAGGCGTCACGAGCAGCGGCACGTGATATCCGGCCGTCGCGTCATCGATCGCGAACCGGATCGGCACTTCATCGAGAAATTTACACTCCACCGAGCGGCTCGCGAAATACGCGCGGACGTGAAAGACGAGCTCGTAGTCGCCCACGGCCATTTGGGCGGCGTCGAGCAGCGGCACATCGGTGCGACCGTCGCTATTGGTGGTCACAGCCGCGATGCGCTGCGGAGACTCCCCGCGACGCCATAATTCGATTTTCATCCCGGCGGCCGGTCGGCCGATCGTGAGATCCAGCACGTGCGTGGAAAGCTTGGCAGGCATGAGTCGGGCTCAGGGGTTGACTACATCCGATAACCGCAGCTTCGCGATCTTTTCTATCTCGGCGAGTGCGGTGGCGAATTCCTGTTCGGGTGAGTTGGGCAAGCGCGACTGCATCGCTCGGAGGATGGCGTCTTTCGCGTTCAGCCGCGCGCAGATGATGAAAGGGAAGCCAAAGCGCTCCCGATACCGCGTGTTGAGCCGCTGGAAGTCCGTGAGCTCCTCGTCGGTGAGCGCATCGAGGCCCGCACTCGCCTGTTCGCGTGTGGATTCCTGGGTGAGTTTCCGCTGCTGCGCGAGACGACCCGCCAGGTCCGGGTGCGCCGCGATGAGCGCGAGTTGCCGCTCACGGGAAGCCGCGCGCATTGCCGTGCAAAGCGCGGCATGCAACTGCTCGAGATCGCGGAAGGGCCGCTGCGGCCAAGTCTCCTCCGCCACCCACGGCGAGTGCTCGAAGAGATGGCCGAGCTTCGCGACAAAACCTGCACGATCGAGCGCGTTGATCGAATCGAGCGTCATCGGTTACGGCAGCAGTTCGTAGGCAGGCAGCGACATGAACTCCGCGAACTCCTCGCTCTTCACCATGCGCATGAAGAGTTCGGTCGCCTGTGGGAAATGTCCGCCGTCGAAAACCTGGGCGCCATACTCGGCGCGGATGACGGCGAGTTCTTCGTTCAGCAATCGTTCGTAGAGTTCGAGCGTGATCGGACGCCCATCATCGAGCTTCGCGCCGAAGCGCAACCATTGCCAGAGCTGCGAGCGCGAGATCTCCGAGGTCGCGAGATCCTCCATCAGATAATGAATCGGCTCCGCGCCGGAGCCGCCGAGCCAGGCTTCGAGGTAGCGGATGCCTACGTGGATGTTCCACCGCACACCTGCTTCGGTGATCGGACCGGAGAACGGCGCGAGGAGATCCGTGGCGGTGATCTTTTCGTCGTGCAAGCGATGCAGTTGATTCGGCCCTTTCATGTGCTCGGCAAACGCGTCGAGCGCGGTTTGCACGAGGCCGGGATGTGCGACCCAGGTGCCGTCGAAACCGTCCGTCGCCTCGCGCACTTTATCGGCGCGAACTTTCGCGAGCGCGGCTTCGTTGGCCGCGGGATCGTTGCGGATCGGAATCTGCGCGGCCATGCCGCCCATCGCGTAGGCGCCGTGACGATGGCAGACATTGATGACGTGTTTGCAGTAGGCCCGCAGGAACGGCACCGCCATCGTGATGAGCGTGCGGTCGGGGAAAAGGTGCGTCCGGTGGTTCCGGAATTTTTTCACCATGCTGAACATGTAGTCCCAGCGCCCGCAGTTGAGGCCTGACGCGTGTTCCCGCAGCTCGTAGAGAATTTCCTCCGCCTCAAGGCAACCTGTGATCGTCTCGATCAGCACCGTGGCGCGAATCGTGCCCCGGGGGATCCCGAGCGCGTCCTGCGCATGGAGGAATACGTCGTTCCACAATCGCGCCTCGAGATGGCTCTCCAGTTTCGGCAGGTAGAAATACGGACCGCTGCCCCGCGCGATCAGCGTTCTGGCATTGTGGAAAAAGTAGAGGCCCCAGTCGAAGAGCGATGCGGAGATGCGCTCGCCCTCGAGCAAAACGTGTTTCTCCTCCATGTGCCAGCCGCGGGGACGCGCGACGATCGTGGCGATTTTTTCCTTCAGCGCGTAGGCTTTCCCATCGGGCGACGTGTAGCTGATCGTGCGCGCGGCAGCGTCGCGCATGTTGAGCTGGCCTTCGATCACGTTGCTCCAGGTCGGCGAGTTCGCGTCCTCGAAATCCGCCATCCAGCACTGCGCGCCGGAGTTGAGTGCATTGATCGCCATCTTGCGCTCGACCGGGCCGGTGATCTCGGTGCGACGATCCACGAGATCGGGCGGCACAGGCGCAACTTTCCAATCGCCGCCGCGGATGTGCGCCGTTTCCGGCAGGAAATCGGGCAGCACGCCGGCATCGATCGCCCCCTGGCGTTCGACACGTTTCCCCAGCAACTCGCGACGGCGCGGACCGAACCGCCGGCACAGATCGGCGACAAACGCGCACGCCGCGGGCGTGAGAATCTCCGCGTAGCGCGGATTCATCGGTCCGGCTATTTGCAGGCCGGAGATCAGGACGGAGGACATCGGGAGACGAATGGCGGGGAAGAGACGATTATGAATTTGCGAAGCGGCATGCAACTAGCTCGCTTGCCGTTCTCCTCTGCAAAAATCACGCCACTCATGAGTCACGACAATTACATGCGGGAAGCGATCCGGCTGGCCGAGCAAGGCATGCGCGGGGGCAGCGGCGGCCCGTTTGGCTGCGTCGTCGTGCGCCGCGGCGAGATCGTGGGCCGGGGGCAGAATCGCGTGACGTCGACCAACGACCCCACCGCGCACGCCGAAGTCGTCGCGATCCGCGACGCGTGCGCAAACCTCAGCACCTTTCAGCTCACCGATTGCGAACTCTACACGAGTTGCGAGCCGTGCCCGATGTGCCTGTCGGCGATCTACTGGGCGCGCATCCCTTCCGTCTTCTACGGGAACACACGAGGCGACGCGGCCGCGATCGGCTTCGACGACGATTTCATTTACCAGCAAGTCCCCCTCCCGCCCGAGCAGCGCACCGTCAAGATGGAGCTCTTCCTCCGCGACGAAGCGCAAAGAGCCTTCCGCGAGTGGGCCGAGAAGGCGGACAAAATTCGCTACTGACCCCGAGTCGCGCCAATGAGCGGATCGGGTCGGGACCGGGAGCGGACCGCGTCGCGCCAAGGTGCGGACACGGTCGCGACACAGTCCGCCTCGAATCGAGACCCGTTGCAGCACGGCACGTTGACGCGTGAGCACTTGCCAATCCGCAGCGGCCTGCACACCTTCGCCGCCTATGCATTTTGCCAACCTTCAGCCCGGACTGTCCGCCCCAGTGCCCCGTCTCGACGACGATGACGACGAGCAGGAAGACAAACAGGCGAAGAAAAACGCGGCGCCGGTCGCGATGCTGATCCAGAAAAAATTTCTCGAGCAGCGGAAGATTTTCCTCTGGGGCGCCGTCACCGACGAATCCGCCAAGGACCTCACCGAGAAACTGCTTTATCTCGAGGCCACAGATCCGGGCAAAGAGATCACGTTCTACATCAACTCTCCCGGCGGCTCCGTGACCGCCGGCATGGCGGTTTACGACACCATGAAGCTCATCACCTCGCCGATCACAGTCGTCGTGACGGGCATGGCCGCTTCGATGGGCTCCATCCTCCTCTCCGGCGCGCCGAAGGGTCGTCGTCTGCTTTATCCGCATTCGCGCGTGCTCATCCACCAGCCGCTCATCTCTGGCCGCATGGTCGGACCGGCCACGGACATCAACATCCAGGCAAAGGAAATGGAAAAACTCCGCGCGGAGTTGAACCAGATCCTGGCCGACGCGTCGGGTCAGCCGATCGACCGAATCAACCAAGACACCGATCGCGATTTCTATCTCAACGCGAAGGAAGCGATCGCCTATGGCTTGGCGGACCGGATCGTTGACAAGGTCTGATCCGAGCTTCCCAGACTGCATCTTTCGAGCGGGCCTTCATCGGCTCGCTCTTTTTATTTCCCGCCCTTCGTCGTCGCGGTCTCCTCGACTTCGGTCCAGTGCGCGGTGCGCATCACGTCGCCCGCGTCGGAAGCCACCTTGCTCGCCCGGCGTTTCCAGGCCGAGCGCACCGGGCCGGGGAGATCGAGAGCGAGCAGTCGGTCGAAGGTGTCAAAGGCAAGAGCGGTCCGTCCATTCTTGGCGAGCAGCTCCGCGGCGCGCGCAACGAGAGCGCCGTCGGGCAGATCGATCCGCGGGAGGAGCGGCACGAAGCCGAGCGCGCGGGCCACACCTTCAGCGTCGCCAGCCGTATGGAGGCGCTCGGCGAGCGCGAGGGCGATGACGAGCGAGGGCGCATCTTTTTGTGCCTGCCGCGCGAGGTCCAGCGCTTCGCTGGCGCGACCAGTATTCTCCAGTTCGAGCATCCTTCGCACGGTGACATAGGCGGCGCGAGAAGGAGGGAGTTGGGCACGTGTGCGCCACTGGTCCGCGAGAGTCTTCGCAAACGGCCGATAAAGCGGGTCTCCGATCGCGATGGTCTGCCAGCTCCATACCGGCGCGGCGTAGGTCACCGCCTCGCCGAAGGTGTCGCCGCGCGCGAGCGCCTTCAGGAGCAGGTCGGGACGGTGCGAGAGCTGGAGGTAGGGCTCGAACACGTTTCCCACCGTGGCCGTGACACCGCGGGCGATCAGTGGGCCGACCCAGTTCGAGCCGGGTGAGCGCACCGTCGACGCCGAATAGCTATGAATATGAACCGCAATCGCGCCGGCGGGGAAACGGAACTGAGGCAGCTGAAACGGGCCGCTGAGCGAGGCCGCATACCACCCGAGATAAAGGACGGGCGCGTCAAAACGTGCTCCGATCCCGAAGGTGGATTTCTCCCGGTCAACCGTCAGATCGAATCGGAGCTGTTCGAGCTGCTTGGCCGCGGCCTCCAGCCAGCGATCGCCGTCGGGATGCACGCCGCCGGTGTCCACGTAAGCACGACCCACGAGTCCGGTGTGCTCCGCCTCGAGCGCCCGGTCCACGAGTCCGATCGCATGCTCGACCGTGGGTCCGTCGAGGCGCGAAACGCGAACGACCTTCGCCAGCTCAAGCCGGGAAGGATGATCCCGACGAAAAAGCGGGTTGTTGACGTATCCGGTCGTCGAATACGGCGACTGTGCCAGCAGGGCCAGCTCCGAGTCGACCGAAGCGTTGTTGACCCGGAAGGCGGCGTTGAGCTTCGGGCCCGCGGGGCCGACGAACTTGGGATCATGGTTGATGCGGACGGGCACGCCGCGGCAGATCACGAGATAGGCGATCCGATGACCGGAAATCGCATACTTGCGGCGCCCCATGTCGTCGTGCGCACTCATGCCGATGGCATCGATCCACGAGTCGGCGACCAGACGCTCCAGCAGAGGCGACCAGAGCGTTTCCACGAACTCCGTCCACGAGATCGACTCCTGCGTGGGAAGCGAGAGCGTGATCAGATTAGCCGGAGGAATCGCGCGCGCTCTGATGTAGTGCCGCGCAATCTCGAGGGAGCCCGGGTCTTTACTGTTCGCGAGGACGATGACCCGATCCGCCTCGGGTGAAGCGCCCAGAAGTGAGGAGAGGAGGCAGAGCCCCAGCGCCGCGCAGTATCTCCTCAGGAAACGCATCACACGCCGCAGCGTGAAGAGCGAGCGGACGGTTTTCGAGTCGCAATCGCGGTGCTACTGCGCCGCAGCCGCCTGGCGCTTGATCAACTGGGCCCGCAGATACGTGTCGGGGCCCGCAGTCCGCCAGGCGGTGACCCAAAGGCTCGCCAGCATCTCGCCGCCGCGGAGGAGTTGCCCCGAGATGAAGTCCACCGCCACCGGATCGGCCGGCGCGTGCTGGCGCGAGAGGCGACCGTCCTGCTCCAGCTGATACAGCGGTTCGACCTGTTCGTGCTGCCGCAGGAGATACTCGATCACGGCGTCGAAGACCGGGTCGCGCCCCTGCGCGGACCGGGTCGAGCCAAGGAGCGCACCGGGCCGGGCCCGAGGGCGCAACACCTCGAGCGTGATTCCGGCATGAGCGATGAAGCCGCCGTCGATCCAGGCGTGAAACCCGTTCCAGCGGGTGAAGTTTTTCGGATTCTCGCCGACCCAGCCGTTGAAATGTTCGGTGGTGTGGAGCGGCTGAGCGAGGTCGCCGACGTAATGCCCCATCACGCCCATGATGTAGAGGATGTTGGCGCGGGCATTGGCGACCTCCTCGGGCGTGCCGAGGTCCTCGAGTGCCTTCAGATACGAGAACCCGGATTTCAACTTGCCGAACATCTCGGTGATCTCCCACGGAGCGAAGCCGCCCCACTCCTGCACGTGGTCGGCGTTCTTCGCGCCATCAATCGGCGCGAACTTGTCGGCGTGCGCGGCGCGGCCGGCGGCGAATTGCGCGGCGAATTGGTAACGCAGCGGACTGACCGTGCGCGCATCGAGGCCGGCTTTGGCGAAGTATTCCACGTCGCAGTAGTGATCGAGGCCGTTGCCATGCTTGATCGGCAGATCCTGCACGTTGCGCCAGCGATCAGGCTCGCCGGCGAGGAAGGCGATGCGCTCCGCGGCCGCGGGTTCGCGGACGAACGCCGGGAAATCTTCCGGCAGGCCCGCGAGCGCGAGCTGGTTGACCATGCGGTGCCCCTCGTAGTCCCAGGCGAAAAGGGAGCTGCCCAGCGAGGCTGTGCAGGCGATCACGACGATACGTATCCAGTTTTTCATGACAAGCAGTGCGGGCCAAAACGGTTCATCGGAACCGCCGGCGAGCGCGAACCTACGCGAACAAATCGCCCGACCCAAACAGAATCTCCCTCTTCCCGTCCAAGCTCCCCCGAGAGGCGCGCGCCGGCGAGGTTGCTCGCGGGCCGCGGTCCTCAGCGGCGAAAAGAGTCGAGGGTGTCGGCGTAGTTGACGATGCCGTCCGCGAGTGCCTCCGCGATCTGCTGGCGATAGCCTGGCGTCGCGATCTTGCGAGCCTCGTCTTCGTTGGAGAGGAAGCCGGATTCGACCAGCACCCCGGGGCAGTCGAGGCCCCGGAGGACGCCGAAATGGGCGATCTTCTGACCGCGGTCGAAGACCTTGAGTTGATCAATCACTTCGCGGTGGATGCTGTGCGCGAGCGCGGAGCTCCAGGCGTCGTAGCGATTGACGGGCGCGGCGCTGCCCTCGGTGTCGTCGCGTTGGGCAGGCCCCCACGAGTTGGTGGAGCGCTGGTGCTGCGGGGCGAAGGTGAAAATCTCCGCGCCGCGCGTGCGGCTGTCGTTCGGCAGAGAGTTGAAATGGATGCTGACGAAGAGGTCGGCGTTGGCGCGGTTGGCGATGACGGCGCGCTGGGCGAGCTCGATCTTCATGTCCTCAGTGCGGGTCAGGATCGCTTGGAAACCTCGTGCCTCGAGCAGGCGCTCAAGCCGCTTGGCGACATCCAAGGCGAAGCCTTTTTCCTCGAGGCCGAGCTTGGGATTGCGCGTGCCGCGGTCGACTCCCCCATGGCCGGGATCGATCGCGATGATGCGCGGTCTCACGATCCTCGGTCGAACGAGATCGGGGCGCAGAATCGGCAGGAGACGACGTTCGTAGTCGATGCGCGTGAGGTGAAGTTTGCCGGAGCGGAGGACAACCGGCTCACCGAGAAACATGCGCAGGCCGTCGACCGAGATCTCGCGGCTACCGCCGTTGAGTTCGACTCGATGACCCCGGCCGTGGATCGCAGCGGGCCGATTGCCGGCGGCGCCGGCGTAGGTGTAGCCCAGCCGCGACGCTGCTTCCGCCAGACTGATCAGGGCCGGCGTGCTCGCCGCGGACGGGGTGGGATCCTTCTTCTTCGCCGCGGGGGCGGGGGTGACTTTCTGCGGAGCCGGAGCGGGCCGCGACGGCGTCCTTGCGGGCTCCGTAGGTTTCGCCCCTGGTCGCGTGGGCGCGGCGCGGACGGGTTGCTGCGCGCCAGCGTCGAACGCAAGTCCCGCGCACACGAACGCGAGAAC
>JAEYQF010000085.1 GCA_023410155.1 Verrucomicrobiota bacterium
AAAAAAAAACCCCCCCCCGGGCGCGGCCGCCGGCCGGGGCCCCCCCCCTTTTCTTTTCCGTGCCAGAGCTTGGAGTTGTCGCTCTGAGGAGACCGGCCCATAACAGCCTCCCATGAATCGGACTGACCGACTCGTCGCCATGGTGATGTTCCTGCAAGGCCGCCGCGTGGTGCGCGCCGAGGAACTCGCGCGACATTTCGAGGTGACGGTCCGCACCATCTATCGCGACGTCGCCGCGCTGAGTGAAGCGGGTGTGCCCGTCGCGGGCGAGGCGGGCGTCGGCTACAGCCTGGTCAAGGGCTACCATCTTCCACCGGTCATGTTCACTGCGGAGGAGGCGATGGCGCTGTTTGTGGGCGGCGAGATGGTGAAGACGTTTTCCGACGCCTCTCTGGCCGCGCCCATGGACACAGCCCTTCTGAAAATCCGCTCGGTGCTCCCTCGCGAGCGGCAGGATGATCTCGATCGGCTCGCGCGTGCGACCGCGATCCACGGTCGCAACAAACTTCCCGCCTCCGTCGATCAGCGCACGATCCTGCCTGTGCAACAAGCGATCGTTTCCCGCCGCGTCCTGCGCCTCCGTTATCGGGCCAAGGGCCGAGATTCCGAGACCGTGCGGGAAGTCGAGCCGCTCGGCGTGGCCTTCTCCACCGGGGCCTGGTATCTCGTCGCCTGGTGTCGCCTGCGGAAGGCGTTTCGGCATTTCAAACTCGAGCGGCTCGTCGGTCTCGAGGTGCTGGGTGAGCGGTTCGAACCCCGTCCCGATTTCTCTCTCACCGAGCACCTCCGTCGCGAGCTGCAGTCCGACGAGCGACTGCCCGCCCGGGTGTGGTTTGCGAGCGAAGCCCTCGAGCGCGCGCGCCGCGAGAGCATGGCGGCCTTCGCTTCCGAGCGCCGCGCCGACGGCGGCGTCGAGGTGGAGATGACGACCTTCTGCTATCAATGGCTCGCACGCTGGCTGTTGTCTTTCGGCGCCGAAGCCGAGGCACTCTCGCCACCGGAGCTACGCGAACGTGTGGCCGCAGAAGTAGCCAGCTTGAGTGATCGCTACACCCCCTCCGCGCTTCCCGCCTGAATCGCTCCACGAATGTCATCCGGCGAACCCTTACGGCGTCGTCGGCGTTTCCGCTGATCGGCCCGCAGCCGCCAGACGTATCGTGGCGTCGCCCGCGAACGGCGCGACGGTCTGCTCGCCGACGTCCGTGACGCGTATCAGGCGCGGAGATCCGGGTTTGGGCATCCCTCGACGTGGCCAGGCCAGATCCTTCGCGTGGTCAGGTTCATCGCGGTCCGAGACCGCCGGTCCAAATTTCTGTGCTGCACAGCCGCGATGCGGTCTATTGATCGCGTATGAAGGTTTTCGTCCGTGGGCGGTGTCTCCTGACATACGGCTGTCACGTTTCCCTGTTATTTGTGACCCATCGTTTGTTCGGAACCCCCACTCGTCATGATTCAAGTCACTGAAATCGCCTTCACGGGATATCCCGTCACCGACATCGCGCGCGCCCGCGCGTTTTATGAGAATATCCTCCGGCTGCAGGTCTCCACGACCTTCGAGCACGACGGACGGCACTGGATTGAATACGACATCGGTCCCGGCACGCTCGCCATCTCCAATATGGCCCCGGAATGGAAACCCTCCCGCGATGGTCCTTCGATCGCGCTGGAAGTCGCCGATTTTGACGCGGCCATCGCCGAGCTCCGTGCCGCGGGCGTGACCTTCGTGATCGAGCCCACGCCCAGTCCCGTCTGCCGCATCGCGATCATCGCCGATCCCGACGGCAACAGCGTCGCCATTCACAAGCGCAACCCCTGAGGTTGCCCGCGCCCCTTCGTCCAGCGCCGTATCCACAGAATCCGCACACGCATCCCATGGACCCACGCTCGCTCCTTGTCAGTTTGCCGGCGCCGCGCGACGCCGTTTTCGAGTTTCTCTCCACCCCTTCCAATCTGCCCGAGTGGTCGGGCGGCTTCTATGCCAACCCCGTCCTCGACGAAGGCGGCTGGATCAGTGTCACGCCGTTCGGCGAGCGCTGTGTGGCCCTGATTGCCGACGAGGCCACGGGACTCGTCGATTTCTTCCATGGTGAGAAATGCGACGAGATGCACGTGCTGCCGCTCCGCGTCGTGTCGCAGCCGCATGGCTGCGTCGTGACGGCCGCGATCCTTCCGCTGCCGGGCCTCCCCGACGACCTCGCGGATTATGAGATGCGTCGACTGGTGGCTGGCTTGCGCGCGCTCACAGGCCGCTTCGGCGGTCGGCTCTCGGCGTTCGATGCAAATGCCTGGGCGTTTGTCCCGGGGGTGGTGACTTCACGGTTTCATGAGACGTGGGATTTCTACACCACGCATCTCGGGTTCCGCACGGAATCGGAGAGCAACTGCCATGTGCATCTCGCGCATCCCGGTGGGGCGCGCTTGACGTTGCTCCGCGAGGAGATCGACGGCCTGCCGGCCGCGCTCACCCATGCGCCCGACGGACGTGGCTTCTGGCTCGAACTGCCGGTCGACGATGTCGATGCCGTGCACGCCCGCCTGGTCGCAGCCGGAGTGGCGATTGCAGAACCACCCCAGGACCGGCCGTGGCACGAGCGGGATTGCCGCTTCCGCGATCCCAACGGCGTGATGATCCAACTCTCCCACGAGATCCCTGTGTCGGGCGCAATGGAGTCCCGTCCCGCAGCCAGTTAAGGCGCGAGTCGGAACAATGTTCAGACCGACTCGCGACTGAGTGCGTCGCGAGTCGGGACGAAGTGCGGATCGCGTCGGGATCGAGTGTGCACCGAGTCGCGCCAAAGTGCGCACCGAGTCGCGTCGCGGTGCGGCGTGACTCTGCAGGCTGAAGCGCGGGGTTGAATGCCTGTCGGGATCCGAATTAGCATCGCCCCGCTTTCGAACCCTCCTTCATCCGAACCATGAAAAAGCTCCTCGGTTTCCTCCAACTGAAGTTTCTCCCTGCCAGCACCGATCTGGGTTTGTTGATCCTCCGCGTCTGGCTCGGGCTCACGATGGCCATCAATCACGGCTGGGGAAAAGTCACGGGCTTCGGCACGATGTCGGGCCAGTTCCCGAATTATCTCGGCCTCGGCTCCACCGTAAACCTGGTGATCGCAATCGTGGGCGAGTTGATCTGTGCGTTGCTTCTGGTCGCCGGTCTCGGCACGCGTTTCGCGGCGCTGGTGCTCGGAGTCGTAATGAGTGTCGCGTTCTTCGTGGCGCACGGCGGCCAGTTGTCCGGACCTGGCAGCGGTGAGATGGCGTTTCTGTATCTCGCCGGTTGCGTGACGCTGCTCGTCGCCGGTCCCGGCAAGTTCTCCGTCGACGGCAAGTCCGGCGCCTGAGGGCACGAAAAAGGCGCGAGCGAGTGCCCGCGCCTTTGGCCGCTTGTGCTCTGGAACGCGGAGCCTAGACGCCCGCCGGCTCGACAGGAGCGAGCGCGCGGCGAATCTTCGTCGAGGACGTTTCGCGGTGGGCAGGCGGGTTCGCGGCGGCGCGGCTGGGTTTGGTGGTGCCTGAAACCAATTCGCGGAGTTGGCGCGCGATTCCAGAGACGGAGTGTGCCTGTGCGTTGAGTTCCTCGGAGGCGCTGGCGCTTTCCTCGGAGCTCGCCGCCATCGTCTGCGTGAGGTGGTCCATCTGGGTGACGGCGGTGAGGGTTTGGTTCACGCCAGTGTCCTGTTCGCGCGAGGCCACGGCGATCTCGCCCACGATCGTGTCAATCTGACGAACGCCGCCGACGATTTCGTCGAGGCTGGTGGTGACTTTGCGACTGAGTTCGACGCCATGGGAACTCTTCTCGATCGAGTCCTGGATACGCTCGGCGGTCTCGCGCGCGGCGACCGCGCTGCGTTGGGCGAGTGCGCGGACTTCCTCGGCGACGACCGCGAAGCCGAGACCTGCCTCGCCGGCGCGGGCGGCTTCGACGGCGGCGTTGAGTGCGAGGATGTTCGTCTGAAACGCGATCTCGTCGATCGTCTTGATGATTTTGGCGATGTTGTCGCCGGAGACGCGGATCGCATCCATCGCCTCGTTCATCCGCTGCATGTCGGCGGCACCGGTTTCCGCCGAGGTGCGGGTGCGCTGAGTGAGCTGGCTGCTGGAGCCGGCGCGATCGGCGTTGGAGCGCGTGAGGCTGGCGATCTCGTGGAGGGCGGCGTTGGTCTCCTCGATCGAAGCGGCGTGTTCGCTGGCGCTTTGCGCGAGGGATTGGCTGGAGTTGGTGATCGCTCCGGCGGAGCTGGCGAGTTGTTGCGAGCCTTCGGCCAGTTCGCTGGCGAGCGCGACGAGTCGGCGATTCGTGGAGCGGGTGATGAGAAACGCCAGACCGGCGGCGGCGATGAGCGCGCCGGCAACACCGAGGACGAGTGTGAGCTGCGTCTGCTCGACCGAGCGGTTGGCGCGTTCGCCGTTTTCGACCGCGGATTGACGGCCGGCGTCCACCATCGCGGCGAGGGACGAGATGTAGGTGCCGTAAACGGGATAAAGTTTTTCCTCGAGCAGCGTTCGCGCCTCGGCTTCGCGCCCTTCGCGGCTGGCCTTCAGGATTTCCACGCGAAGATTTCGGTAGGGCGGACGACTGGACTTCACGCTCTCGTAAAGCCTGAGGTCGGCGGCAGTGGCCAGGAGCGGCTCGAGTTGATCGTAGAGCGAAGTGAGTGTGGAGGTTTTCGCATCCATCTCAGTCTCGATCGATTTCTTGCGCACGGGATCGCTGGTAAGGACGTGCTGCGAGGTGTTGATGAAGTTTTCCTTCACCAAGGACTGGATCTCGCCGAGCAAAACGATCGTGGGCACTGAACGGTCCACCACGTCGTTGGCGGCGCTCTTGATTACGTGCACGCGGGCGTAGGCGATGGCACCGACGAGTGCGATGATTGCCACGACACAGACGAATCCGGCGGAGATCCGTCGGCCGATGGTCCAGTTTTTGGCGTTGAGCATGAGCCTGCTTTATCGTCGCACTTCCTTTGAGGTTGAGAATGCCCCGGGCAAGCGCGCGCAGCTGAGGCAATTACGACGAACATAGATGGGGGCTGATAGCGTCCATCAGCTACAAAAACGCCCGCCTCGGGTGAGGCGGGCGCGGCGGGTTGGAGAAGCTTAACCTGTCACCAGCCGATCTGGCGTCCGGCGTTTTCCTTTTCCAGCCACTTCAGGAGCGGCGCGTAATACTCGATCATCGCGCGCGTGGAGAGATCTTCCCCGGTGGCCTCGCGCAGGACTTTGCGCCAGTCCTCGGTCGCACCTTTTTCCATGATGCCGCGGAGGAATGCGCCGACTTCCTTGTTGTCGGCGTAATTGCAGGACTGCGGCGGCTGGTGGAGGATGTTTTTGGCAATGTAGTCGTTGAGCTGGTATTTGAAGATCTGCGCGATGGCGTAGGTGTAGTAGTAAGCCGGCGTGTCATTGATGTGCGTCTTCGTCGCGGCGTCGCAGTATTCCTCGCCGCGCTCGGCTGGCGGCTCGATGCCCTGGAACTTGCGCACGTAGTGCCACCAGCGCTTGTTCCACTCGGACGGCGGCAGGTTGTTCGCATAGATATCGGCCTCCCAATGCGCCATCACCCCCGACGCCCAGTAGATGAAGGGCACGCCGGTGCCGAGCGCCTGCGACAGCAGGTATTCCGTTTCATCCACCTGAAAGTCCGCGGGCACGACGCCGAGGGATTTGAGGTAAGGGAGCTGCGAGGACGCCAGCGCGGTGAGCTCGCCGAAACCTTCGTGGAAGGCGGGATTGGCGCCGTCGCGCAGCAGTGGCGGCACTTCGGGCCGCGAATAGGCGATGTAGTAGTAGATGTGTCCGAATTCGTGGTGATTGGTGTTAAACCACCACGCCGTGGACTCGATGCTCTGGAGGGAGCGAAGATCGTTCGCGAGATCGAGGTGCCAGGCTGAGGCGTGCGTGTTCTTCTTCCGCGGGCCGTCCGCAGAAACTGGATACAGGTCTGACTTCTCCCAAAATGACTTCGGCAGCGGCGGAAAACCGAGGCCGGTGTAGAAACGCTCCGACGACTGCGCGATCCACTCGGGCGAGAACTTCTTGAAATACGGGTCGAGATCGGCCGCCTCGACGAGGCCCTCCCATTCCTGCGCCCAGCGATTGTTGATCCAGTGCGCGGGGATCCGCTTCGGCACAGGCTGGCCGTATTTCTCCGCGAGCTTGTATTTCGCCCACGTGTGCAGCTGCAGGTAGAGCGGACGCAGGACTTCCATGAAGTCTTGGTTGAGCTTGATCATCTCTTCGGTGGTCATGCCGTAACC
This sequence comes from Verrucomicrobiota bacterium, assembly GCA_023410155.1. Classification (GTDB taxonomy): domain Bacteria; phylum Verrucomicrobiota; class Verrucomicrobiia; order Opitutales; family Opitutaceae; genus Opitutus. The sequence continues at coordinate 6,261 of JAEYQF010000085.1, forward strand.
GGCGACCTGAAGGGCGAAGTAGTCATCGTAGCCGAGCTCGCGCGCGACGCCGTTGCGCAGGTCGCGGAGTTTGATGAGGCCCGGGCGCAGCGCCTTGCCGGATTCCTTCGACGCCTCCCACACGGCGAGCCGCTCGTTCAGATCGGTCGAAGACTGGAGGCGGTTGTCGATTTCGTTCACCGAGATCGGCTTTCCGTGCAGCTTGAATTCGAAGCCGTTCAACGTGGAGGCCTGCGCGGTCTCGGCCTCGATCCGGGCTTGGGTGAGCTGCGGGTTCGTCATCGGCGATTCGGCGGCAATGAGCAGCAGTTGCTCAAGCTGGCGGATGGCGAGTTCGCTCAGATCCTTGCGGTGGAGGAGCAGTGCTTTGACCTCGGTGATCAGTGCGGGATTGCCCATGAGTGCAGCGCGGGCCTTGCCGGCCGTCTCGGCGCCAGCGTCGTGCACGGGCGAGACATCGGTCGACGCTTTCCATTGCGCCTCCGATTCGACGTAGGCGACCGCCTGATACGCCGAGTTCACGAACGCCAGGAAGCGATCGGCGCGTTCCTGGATCGGCTTCACGTCAGCTGCGCGGACCGCGCCCGACAACAACACGAACAACGTCGCGACGGGAACCAACGCGCTCCGCAGCCGCGACCCAGTGAAAGGAGTGAGCATGGCTCCACGCTAGCGGGTTATGACACAGCGCCAATACAAACCCGGTGAATGGCGCTCCCGCTGGGATGGACGGCTCGAGTCGCGCCCATGTGCGGACCGAGTCGTGCCAAAGCGCGAACCGAGTCGCGACAAAGTGCGGTCCAGGTCGGACCGAGCGTCGGACTGCGTCGGAGTCGTGG
>JAEYQF010000096.1 GCA_023410155.1 Verrucomicrobiota bacterium
AAGGATGGACGCCGCATCACCGTCCTGCTTGGCGCGCAGCGCACCCTCACCCGCCGGCGCGACCTGGCGCGCGTGACAGGCTTCATCTGCCTGCCGCCCCGCCTGCCCGTTCCGGAGGCCATCGAGACCATGCCGATAACGCTCGTGCACGACGCGCTCGACGCGCTCGCCGAAGGTCTCCTGATCACCGACGCAGTGGGCCGGATTCTCCATCTCAACACCACCGCCTCGCGGCTGCTCGCCGTCTCGCCCGAGGGTGCACGCGGCCAGCCTGTCGCGGACGTATTTCGCCTCGTGAGCCGCGAAAGTGGGCGAGCGGGCGACGATCCGTGCGAGCGGGCGATCGCCGCCGACCAGCCCCTTCCGCTGGTCTCGGAGCACGCTCTCGTGCCGCCGATCACAGACGCCGCGCCCCGCCCGATCGTGTGGACCGCGCGGGCCACGTTCGATGCAACCGGCAAACCCCTCGGCGTCGCGATCGTGTTCCGCGATCCCGACGAGATGAGCCTCACGCCCGAGGAACTCGTCAAAGCCAACCGTCTGGAGGCACTTGGCCTGCTCGCGAGCGGCGTCGCTCACGACTTCAACAATCTCCTCACCACGATCCTCGCCGGCGTCTCGCTCGCGAAGGACAACCGCGACACCTCGGCCTTGGGCGACAGCGAACACGCGTGCATCGCGGCCAAAGGCCTCACGCGCCAGTTGCTCGCCTTCGCCAAGGGCGGCGTCGGCACGCAGACCGTGGTCGCTCCGGGCGACATCGTCACCGACGCCCTCAAGCTCGCCGCCGCCGGCTCCACCGCGGAGGTGGCGATCGAGGTCGCGGAGAACGTTCACCCGGTTCGCGTGGACCGCGCGCAGATCCTGCAGGTTTTCCAGAATCTTGTCGTCAACGCCCTCCAGGCCATGCCGCCCGCGCCTCACCGGGCCCGCCTGCATATCCGTGTGGTGAATACCACCCTGGCCGCCGACCAGATCCCTCTGCTCGACGCCGGCGATTACGTGGAGTTCCAGGTTCGTGACAACGCCACCGGCATCGCGCCCGAACACCTGCCGAAAATCTTCGATCCGTTCTTCACCACCAAGAAGCATGGCACCGGCCTCGGCCTCGCGACCGTGCTCTCGATCGTGCGCAAATTGGGCGGGCAGATCGGCGTCGATTCCAGCGTCGGCGTCGGCACGGTGTTCACGGTGTATCTGCCGCGCGCTGACGCCCCCATCGAGGTGCAGGCTCGCAAGGCACCCACCCTGCGCTTTGGCACCGGCCGTGTATTGTTCATGGACGACGACCCGAAAATCTCCGCGCTGACCGCGACGATGCTCCAGGGCCTCGACTACAAATACGACCTCGCGCGCAACGGCGACGAAGCCCTCGCCCTCTACCAACGCTACCTCAACATCGGCCGCCCCTACGACGCCGTCATCCTCGACCTCACCATCATCGGTGGCATGGGCGGCGAGGAGTGCTTCAAGGCCCTCCGCTCCCTGGACCCCGATGTGCGCGCGATCGTCTCCAGCGGTTACGACAACGACGACATGGCCCGCCGCTTCCTCGACATGGGCTTCTGCGGCTACCTCACGAAGCCGTATCGCATCGCCGATCTGGGCAAAGTCCTGAAAACCGTCCTCGGCTAAACCCGCCGAGGGTTGCCGCTTCCATCGCGCGGGCTCACGCGGTGCCGGCCAACAACGTTCGCGCGCGTTTGGCCGCCGACTCGAGATCGGCTGCGATGTTGTCGCGTCCGACTTCATCCAGGAAACCGGCCTTCTCCATCAGGAAATACGGCTGCGTGTGCGGACCGCACAAAACCAGGTGACGTTTGTGCCGCTTCAGTTTCGCATGGAGATCCTCCAATCGTGCGAGCGCGGTTGCATCGAGTGCGGTTACCGCCGCCATGTGTAGGATCACCACGCGCGTCTCACCGCCTGCGCGGCGCAACACGGTTTCGATCTTGTCTGCTGCTCCGAAGAGCAGCGCGCCAAACACGCGATAAACGACGACTTCCTTCGGCAGGTTTTTCACCGTCGCATGATCACTGGTCGTCCCGTCGCCGGTCATCGACTGCACTTCCGTCGTGTCCGCCACGCGCTTCACGAAGAGTGCGGCCGCGAGGATCATGCCGATGCCCACCGCGGTGGTAAGATCGAACGCCACGGTCAGCGCAAACGTCGTCAAGAACACCAGCGCATCGCCATGTGGCCGACGTTTCAGCAGGCGAAACTCGTCCCACTCGCCCATCCGCCACGCCACGACAATCAGCACCGCCGCGAGCGTCGCGAGAGGGATGCTCCCCGCCAGCGGCGCCGCCACGAGCAAAACAATCAGCAGAAAAACCGCGTGCACCATGCCCGCCACCGGCGAGGTCGCGCCGTTGCGCACGTTCGTCGCCGTGCGCGCGATCACACCTGTCACCGGAACTCCGCCGACGAGCGGCACCACAAAGTTCGCCGCGCCCTGCGCCATCAGCTCCTGATTCGAATCGTGGCGATCGTCGATCAAACCATCGGCCACCACCGCCGAGAGCAGCGACTCGATCGAGCCGAGCATCGCGATCGTGAAGGCCGGCGCAATCAGGCTGTCCAGCGTCCGCCAGTCAAACTGCGGCCACGACACGCTTGGCAGTCCCTGCGGGATGCCGCCAAATCGACTCGCGATTGTATCCACCGGCCAATGACAAAGCGCCACGAACACGGTCGCCAGCACCACGGCGACGATCGAGCCGGGGACGTGCCGACTCCATTTCTTCGGCCACGCCAGAATGACCGCGAGCGACAGCACCGCGACGAGCGTCGTGTGCCAGTCCCAGGTCCGCAGCGCCCCCGCGAGCGCGACCATTTTTGGCAAGAACTCCGGCGGCTCCACGAGCTTGAGCCCGAAGAATCCCGCCACTTGGGTGCTCAAGATTGTCACCGCGATACCACACGTGAAACCCATCGTCACGGGCATCGGGATGAACCGGATCAACGACCCCAGCCGCAGCGCGCCCATCGCAAACATCATCGCGCCAGCGAGCATCGTGCAGATCAGCAGATTCTGCAGGCCATGCCGCGCACCGACCAGCGCCACGAGCCCGACAAACGCGCCCGCCGGTCCGCCGATTTGCACGCGCGAACCACCGAGCGCCGACACGATGAACCCGCCCACGATGCCCGTATAAAGTCCCGCCGCGGGCGTCACACCCGAGGCGATGCCGAGACCGATGCAGAGCGACAACGCGACGACGCCCACGGTCAGTCCCGCGAACACGTCTTTGACGAAGCGCTCCCGCGAGTAGTCCTGCAGGCACGTCAGCAATTTCGGTTTGAACGAAAAATACCCACCGTCGGTGGCATTCATGGCGTTTCACCCAGCCTGCGTCATTCGCCCTTTCGCATCAAGGGCCGACCCTGCGCACACCTTGTCCTGCTCGCGCCAAGTAAATGCACGCTGCGCGGACCCACCTGCCTCGCGATCGCCCCCGTTTCTCAGCCCAGAAACCGGATCAAAGCCGCCAGCGCCAGGAAATAGGCCAGGTAGACAGCGACGGAAATCGCCACCGCAGCGAGACCGGCCGTCCACCAACGGCGCGCCATCACCTGCCTGAGCACGACCGCGAAATATCCGACGTAGAAAACGAAATAGACGATCCCAAGCCAGGTCTCGGTCGCGGGCGAATAGCGCTGCAAAGGCAGGATCGGCAACGACACCAGATTTTGGATACCGAACACATACGCGTTCACCACCAGGTGCTCCGCAAAGTTCAGACCTCGCGCCCGGAAGAGGATCCGCGTCGCCGCCGCGATGAAGGGCACCGTCGAGAGAAACAGCACATTGCCATACTGCTCGATCATCCGCGCCATCCGGTGCAGGAGTTCCACCTGCCGCGTATCCCGCCCAGCCGCATCCACCGGCCCCAGCAGCCAGAGCAGCACCAGGACAGCCGAGATGACGATCGCGACAAATTTGATCGGCGGCACGTAGCGGACGCGTTTCCCCGCCAGGTAGTCGTTGATCGACTTTCCTGGCCGCGTCACCAACGCGACTGAAGTCTGCACCAAGCCGCGCTCCCAGCTCGCCAGTTCGAGCACGGGCGAAAGCAGCCGTCGCAACGTGATCCGCGCCGTGTCCGCTCGCTGCCCACACGCTGGACAGAAGTCCCCGCCAAACTCCGTTTCGCAGTTGAGGCAATGCGCGGCGATCACACCCGCCAGGTAAACGCGTGACACAGCGCCACACCCGCCGCGTCCGCTTCGTCTGAGGCGAGCGGCCGACCGTGTCCCAACAGCGCCATCACGGTGCGCGCCATCTGTTCCTTGCTCGCGCGCCCTGCGCCGACGACCGCCTGCTTCACGCGCAGCGGTGCGTATTCGAACACCGGCAACTCCCGCAGCGCTGCCGCCGAGATCGCCGCGCCGCGCGCCGCGCCGAGAATTTGCGCCGTCTGGAAGTTTTGCACGAAGATCGTCTGTTCGAGCGCCACGTGCCGCACCTCCGCGGCATCGAGAAACTGCCCCACCGACCGATGGATCTCGCCCAACGCATGCGCCATCGAGTGGCGCGCCGGCACTTGCACCGTCAGGCAACGCAACAACACCGGCGCACGGCCGGCGGCAAACTCCACCAACGCCAAACCTGTCCCACGCAAGGATGGATCGATCCCCAGCACCGTGCCCACGAACGCGGTCCGTGGCTTCACCGCAAAACTCTCGTGCAATGACTCCGCCGCCGCGCGCGGCAAGGGCAGCGCCGCTGGCAGCGGTTTTCCCGCCAGCTTAGCCGCCCACATCTGCCGGACATTCATGCGCGCCATGCCCACCTCGTAACCGCACGCCCGCCGCACGCGAAGCTCAAAAACGAAACCCACCGCGATCTGTCCCGACTTGGTCCGCACCTAGTCGCGACTCGATCCGCACCTAGTCCCGACTCGGTCCGCATCGAGTCGCCGGTCCCGCCGCCGTTCACCACAACAAACGCACGCCGGCGGCGGCGCTGAGCACAAGCGCGAGCGTTTCAAAAAGCTTCTGGTTGATGCGCGTGAGAATCGCCCGACCGATCAGCGCGCCGACGATCACCGCCGGCACGAGCACAGCGTTGAGCAGCAGGCTTTGCGCATTGATCAGGCCGAGGCCGGCCATGAACGGCACCTTGAACAGGTTCAGCAGGAGAAAGAACACCGCGCCGGTGCCGACGAACTCCATTTTCGGCAAGCGCATCGCGAGCAGGTAAATCGCCATCAGCGGTCCCGCTGCATTCGCCACCAGCGTCGTGAAGCCCGCGAGCACTCCGATGCTTGGCGCAAACCAAGCCGCGTGCTCCGGTTCGTCGCTCTTCGATCGCATCCGTCGCACCACGTGCAGCCCGAGCAGCGCGAGGATGATGACGCCGACCAGCAACCGGGCCTGCCGGTCATCGATCCGGCCCAGAGCGACAAAACCAATCAGCACGCCGAGCGCCGCCCACGGAAACAGTCGCCACAGATGCGTCCAGTCGGCGTGTCGACGATACGCCGTCACGGCGAAGATATCGCCACAGATCAAGAGAGGCAGCACGACGCCGCTCGCCTGTTTCGCCGGGAGAATCTGCGCGAAGATCACGACAAACAACATGCCGATCCCGGCGATGCCAGTCTTGGAGATCCCGACCAGGAGAGCACCCGCAATCGCGAGCGCCCATTGCCAAGGTTCAAGGTTCATGCGTTTGCGCTTTCGCCGGTGCGCGGACTGAACGCGCCATTGCTGACGTCGAAGATCTGCCACGCGCCGAGATCAGCCTCGGGCAGCGAGGTGCCGGTCGAGATGACCTGTGCCTCAGGGTCGATGGCCGACCAGAACCGACCGCGCCGCACCGGATCGAGTTCGCCCAAAACGTCGTCGGCGAGCAGCACCGGCCGGACGCCGCTCCGCTCGTGAAACCACGCGGCCTGCGCCAGCCGCAGGGCGAGCACGAGCGCGCGTTGCTGCCCTTCGGAGCCGAACTCGCGGGCGGGCTTGTCGCGCACCGTGAGAGAGAAGTCATCGCGGTGGGGCCCGTGCAGCGTCGTGCGAAACTGGAGGTCGCGCGCGCGTTGTTTTTCCCAGCGGGCGAGCAGCGATTCCGCCGTCGCGTCGGCTTGGTCCGGTTCATACGCGAGACCAGCGGGCTCGTTCGCGTCGGCAACACGCGCGTAGGTGGCCGCCACCGCCGTCGCGAGCGCCTGAAAACCCGCCGCCCGCCGCGTCACCAACTCCGCCGCTGCCGGGGCCATCGCGTGTTCGAAGGCGGACAGTTCGCCGGTGTCAGCCGTGCCGCGCTTCAGGAGTGCGTTGCGTGCGGCGAGCGCTTTCGCATACGCCTGCAAGGCGACGAGGTATCCAGAATCCACCGACGCAAGCGTGAGATCCATCCAGCGCCGCCGCACGCTCGGCGCGCCGCGGACGAGAAGCTGGTCCTGTGAGGAGAAGACCACGAGGGGGAACTTGCCCACGTGCTCGGCGAGCCGGGTGATTTTTGTCTGATCCCACCACAGCTCGCGCCCGTCGCGGCGCAGCCGGATCGTCACGCGCGTGTCGCCCAGTTGTTCGTGCTCGAACTCCGCCGAGAGGGCGGCCTCGGGCTGGCCGTGTGAAATGAGGAGCTTGGCGTCGCTGGTGCGAAACGAACGCAACGCCCCGAAGAAGCCGGCCGCTTCGAGGAAGTTGGTTTTACCCTGGCCATTACCGCCAAGGAGAAACTGCTGACGACCCTCCAGAGTGAGCGCGGCGAAGCTCACGTTGCGAAAGTGAGTGAGCGTGAGTCGACGAAGCCGCATCCGGGAAAAGACGAAACACAGGCCCCGCGCGAAAGGGAGGAAAAACTCGGAGCGGCGGGAACCCGCCCCGACGGATTTGTTTCTTGCGCCACTCCAGCGGCACGAGTTCCTTGCCCGACTCATGAGCAACACCGCCCCCGCTAACGAACACGCCGTGATCAAGACCGCCTACGGCGAAATGACTCTCGCTTTCTGGCCCGATGTCGCGCCGAAAACGGTCGAGAACTTCAAGAAGCTCGCGCGTGACGGCTTCTACAACGGCACTGCGTTTCACCGCATCATCAAGGGGTTCATGATTCAGGGCGGCTGCCCGCACACGAAGAAGGGCGAAAGCGGCATGCCCGGCACGGGCGGCCCCGGCTACAAGGTCAAAGCCGAGTTCAACGCCAAGCCCCACGTGCGCGGCGTGATCTCAATGGCGCGCTCGGCGCATCCGGATTCGGCCGGCAGCCAGTTTTTCATCTGCCACGGGGACGCGCGTTTCCTCGACCGTCAATACACCGCGTTCGGCGAACTCGTGAAGGGCGACGACGTGCTCGAGCGCATCGCCACGGTCCCAACGCAACACGGCGGCGGTGGCGAGAAGAGCACGCCGATCGACCGCGTCGAGGTCGAGAGCATCACGATCGTGCCCGCGGCCTGAGCGGCAGCCTTCGGTTTTCTTCGCGCGCGGTCCGAGTCACAACTCGGCCGCGCGTTTTTGTATGCGCTCGCGCAGGGTGCGGCACGCGCCGCTGAACTCGGCACCGCGCGGGGCACGTTCGATCGCATCGAGCAGCTTGGTCGCCGAAGCGAGATCGTCGACGCGCACGCGCAGCATCGCCAGCGCGAGCAACGTGCGCAGCGGATTCGCCACCGCGGCGACGTTTTCCTGCACGGAGTTCACGTTGCCGAGCGCCGGATTCTGCGCGCAGGCTTCGACCCACGCCAGCAGCTCGTAGGCAAACGCCTGCTTCGGCGCCACGGCCAGAGACTCTCGGGCCAGCGCGCGAAGTTCGTTCGCGGTCTCATCAGGCATGCGGAAGTAGAAATCGAAACGCTCGAACCAGCGCCGCCACTCGATCTCCATCAGTTGATAGTAGATCGCCGGATTCTTGGAGCCCGCTGCGAGAGCCTGCTTCCACCGATCCCGCGCACGATCGAGATCGCCTTGGTAATAGTAGTCCGTGCCCAGCGCTTCGAGGGAGCGCGGATCCGGCGTCTCGCGCTCCGCGGCATGGAGCAGGTGGAGCCGCGCTTTGGGCGCGCGGTTCACCCGCAGGTCGAGTTCGGCCAGGCGGTCGCGGATCTCGTCGCGACTCATCGGGCGGCGCTCGTAGGAACTCGCCGGCGGAATGTCGGGCTGCTTGAACGCGCTCCAGCGATAACGTCCGGACCGCAGATAACGGTCCAGCTCGGCGGACATCTGCTCGTAGGTCATGCCCATCGCCTGCTCAAACAGCTGCCGCCGCACCTCGGCGCTTCCCTTGTCCCCTTCGGTGCGCACGTAGTTGAAGAAACGCTCGCGCGCCTTCGTTTGCTCGGGCGTGAGTCTGAGGTCCCCGAAATACCAGTAGTGCAGCACCGCCCACGAC
>JAEYQF010000104.1 GCA_023410155.1 Verrucomicrobiota bacterium
TCTCGCTCACCCCGCGCGCCGAGACGCTGTGGGGCACGAGCAACCCGAGCTTCCTCGCGCGTCGCGTGCAACACGCGAACTTCACCGCGACCACCGCGATGGAGGTGCCTTCCGCGGCGGGAGTGTCGGCCGGTCTGGCGGTGTTCCAGGGTGAACGCTTCCACTACTTCCTCGCGGCCTCCCGCGATGGCGACTCCGTTGTCCTCTCGGTCGAGAAGCTGTCTGGCGGAGAGCCCGAGAAGATCGGCACGGCGAAACTCCCGAAGTCCGCCAAGGACGTGCAGCTTCGCGTCGACGCCAAAGGCCCGGTGTGCGGCTTCTCGTATTCGACCGACGGCAAGAAATGGGAGACGCTCGTCGCCGAGACCGATGCGAAGTTGCTCACCACGGATGTTGCCGGCGGATTCGTCGGCGCGACCGTGGGGATGCACGCGCGTCTGGACTCCGCCACCAAATAATCATCGGCCCCCGCAGCAGGTTGGCCATTCTTCCAGCCGGGCCGCGGGGCCCGGCTTTCTTTTTTATGCTCAAACAACTCCGACTATTCGCTCTCGCATGCACGCTGGTCGCAGCTTCCGGGCTGCAGGCGCGCGACGACAATTTCTACGTGTTTCTCTGCTTCGGGCAGTCGAACATGGAGGGTTTCCCGGGCATCCCGGAATCCGAGAAAACGCTTCCCGACCCGCGCTTCCAGGTTCTCGCCGCGGTCGACTTCCCCGAGATGAATCGCACGCGCGGACAATGGTATCCCGCGGTGCCGCCCCTTAGCCGACCGAGCGCGGGCATGAGCCCGGCGGACTATTTCGGGCGCGCGATGGTGGAGCGCCTGCCGCAGCACGTGCGCGTTGGCGTGATCAATGTCGCCGTCGGCGGCTGCCACATCGAGTTGTTCGATGCCGATGGCGTGGCAGACTACGTGGCCAAGGCGCCCGAGTGGATGAAGCCCGCGCTCGCGGCCTACGACGGCAACCCCTACCAGCGTCTGCTCGAAAGCGCCCGCCTCGCGCAGCGCGACGGCGTGATCAAGGGCATCCTGCTGCATCAGGGCGAATCCAACACCGGCGACGTGAATTGGCCTGCCAAGGTGAAGGCCGTCTACGAACGCCTGCTCGCCGATCTCAACCTCTCTGCCGACGACGTGCCGCTGCTTGCGGGTGGCGTCGTCCCCGCGGACCAGAAGGGAAAATGCGCGAGCATGAACGCGATCATTGCCGATCTGCCGAAGACGATTCCGACGGCGCACTTCATCGCTTCCGACGGTTGTGAAGCGGTGGCTGACGACCTGCATTTCAGTCCGGCTGGCTATCGTAAGCTCGGCGCACGTTACGCTCACATGATGTTGACCTTGCTAGGCGCGCCGCACTCGCGGTGAGTTGCATCGCCAGCCGTATCTTCACTCCTGAAAACCGAAAAATTCCCCTCATGAGAATCCCCCGAATCGCCACCGTCGCGCTGCTCGCGCTCTGTTCGGTCGCCTCCGCGCAGGACGGCGCCATCTATCCGCTCGAAGCGATCCCCGAACCCAACGCCATCCCTCTGGGCACGGGCGGCGTCGAGAACCAACCCGCGGAGGAGAGCTGGTTTCGCCAATGGGGCGAGCCGATGGTGCGCAATGTCTCGAAGGCCACGTTGACCCCGTATCTCCCCGATCCGGCCAAGGCCAACGGCACCGCCGTCATCGTCGCTCCGGGCGGCGGTTATCGGTGGCTGTCGATCAACAACGAAGGTTGGAAAATCGCAAAAGCGCTCAACGAGCAGGGCGTCGCCGCTTTCGTGCTGAAGTATCGTTTGTTCCCCACGCCGCCGACGCTCGAGGGCCTGCAGGAGTCGATGAATCGCACGTTCTCCTCGGTCACGCCGAGCAATGGTGATGCTCCGCCGCCGCCGCCGCGTCCGCCGCGTTTCGATCTGAGCAATCAGCTCGCCGACGCCGAAGCCGCCTACGACTTGATCCTCAAGAACGCGGAGAAGTGGGGCGTGGATACGGACCGCATCGGCATGATGGGCTTCTCGGCCGGCGCGGGTCTGACGATGCATTCCACGCTGAACTCGAAGAAGATGAAGCTCGCGTTCATCGCCCCGATCTACGGCGGCATGGGCGCGGTCGAAGTGCCGAAGGACGCTCCCCCGATGTTCGTTGCGATCGCGGTGGACGACTTCCTCTTCAACGGCGATTTCGGGCTGATCAAGTCCTGGTATGATGCGAAGCGGCCCGTCGAGTTTCACCTGTATCAGGATGGTGGCCACGGTTTCGGAATGGGTTATCCGAATCATCCCACTTACTGGTGGTTCGAGGTGTTCACGCACTGGCTTGATGTGAACGGATTCCTGAAGGCCAAAGCGGCCAAGTAACCGTCCCACTCCACGTCGCGGCGGAGGCAGTTTCCTTGTGTCTCCCGTCCGCGACGTCTCGTTTGCGCCGCGCGCGATCGCGAACCGGCCTAGACGAACAACGACGATCGGCGCGTCGTTCCTCTGCCCCGAGTTTCTCCCTCGTGCCGTCGCTGGTGCTGATCACCGCACGAATCCGCCGCTTATGGATCTATAACCCCAAACTACGCGCCCCATGAAAACACTGAGCGTTCTTCTTTCTACCCTGATTCTGGCCGGTTCGTCCGTCGGCGCTGCTTCGGCCGCGGAACCGGCGCTGATCAAAGTCGACCTCGATCGCACCATCAGCGCGATCGATCCCAACATTTACGGCAGCTTCCTCGAGCCTCTCAGCCGTGAGGATCGCCCCGAATTCCGGATCGTTTACGGCCCGCTCTACGATCCCGAGTCGCCGCACTCCGACGAAAACGGATTCCGGAAGGAATATCTCCAGCAGGTGAAGGACTTGAA
>JAEYQF010000134.1 GCA_023410155.1 Verrucomicrobiota bacterium
CGCCCATGCACAGCGCGATCAGCAACACGTCGGGTGGGATGGGGAAGATCGACGATTCCAGGAATGAGATGACGAACAGCGCAGGCAGCCCGTAGCGAGTATCCGCCCAGTGCAACACCCAGGCGTAAAGCCGCTTCAACGGATTGGGTGCGGCGCTCTCGGTGGGAGAGGGAAGCTGCGAGGAGGTGGAATTCATCACAAAAAAAAGGCAGGCCCGTGACGGACCTGCCTGAAAGGAAAATGTTTGCGGATCAAACGTCCGGCTTGGTCTTGCGCAGACCCTGCACGCGATCGCCGACCTTCCACTGGCCGCGCTTTTTCAGCAGATCGATGCGCTCGAAGCGCTTGAGGACATTGCGTTTAACGACGAGTCCGGAGGGACCTTGGAGACTTTTGTGCTGAGACATGGCGGGTGAAAGGGTGGTTGGCGGTTGTTAAAGGGGCCGATTGCTAGAGCTCGCCCTAGCCCATGACAAGTATTTTTCTCCGACGTGCTCTGCCCGCACGACCACCCACTCGGGAACTTCGTAGGGATGGCGCGCGAGCACCCAGTCTTCCAGCCGCTTCCGGCGGCGAGGGAGGCACTTGAAGACGATGCGGAACTCACGTGCAGTCTGCGTTTCGCCATGCCAGCGGTAGGCGGAGAATATCGGCGACACCTCGACTTGCGCGCAGAGAGCGACCCGCTCCGCCACCGCGTCGGTGGCGAGTTGCTCCGCCAATTCGCGGTCCTCCACCGTGGTCCAGGCTAAGAGCATGCAAAGATGTTTGCTCCGGTCTGAGGGCTGGCAAGAGGGGAAATTGACCCTTGACGCCCGGAGCGGCCAGCCTACTTCTCAACGGTTTTCACCGCCGACTACCGCCCATGAGAGACGATTACATCAAAGAAGCGCTCAAGGTCATCCCCGATCCCAACCTGTTGATCAACGTGGTGTCCCGTCGCGTGAAGCAGCTTCGCCGCGGCAACCGCCCCTTGGTCGAGTCGCTCGAGAAACTCTCCTCCGAGGATGTCGCGCTGCGCGAGATCATCGAGGGCAAGATCAGCTACGAACTCGGCGACAACTGAGCCGATCCGTCTTTTTTCTCCCAGGCGGCCCTGCGATTGCGGGAGCCGCCTTTTTCATGCATCAATAAGCGACGCCATGGCTGCGCAGAAGAAAAAGACCGACCGCTACACGGAGATTCGCAACTCCAAGGCTCTTCGCGACTATTTCGTCGACGAGCGCTTTGAGGCGGGCATCCAGTTGCGCGGCACCGAGGTGAAATCCATCCGGGCCGGTCGCGCGCAGATCAACGATGCATTTGGGCGTGTCGAGAAGGGCGAGCTCTGGCTCCACGGGGCGCACATCGAGCAGTATGCCTTCGGAAACATCTTCAACCACGACGCGAAGCGCATCCGGAAACTCCTGCTGCACCGCCATCAGGTCAGGAAGATTCAGCAGGCGCTGGAGTCCGGTGGCCGGGCCTTGGTGCCGTTGCGGATGTATTTCAAGGACGCGCTGGTGAAGGTGGAAGTCGCGCTATGCACGGGAAAAAAGCTTTTCGACAAACGCGAGACCCTCAAAAAGAACGCGCAGATGAGCGAAGTAGACAAAACCTTGAAGTCTTATCGTCGATGACATGAGCACGCCTCGCGACTCTGTCACCGTCCGCGTGCCCGGCAGCACGTCCAACTGCGGCGCGGGATTCGATACGCTCGGCCTGGCGTTGTCGGTCTACAATCGCGTGACGCTGACGCGCGCGGAGGGAGACGTGCCGATTCCCGCGGGTCTAGGCGAGGAACGGGCTCTCGCCATGGTCAAGGCCACGGCGGAGATCTTCGTCCGCCGCACCGAGGTTCGGCTCCCCGGATTCCGGTTCCGCATCGAGGGGGAGGTGCCGCCGGCCCGCGGACTGGGTTCCAGTGTCACGGTCATTGCCGGAATTCTCGCCGGCCTCGATGCGCTCTGCGGCACGGGATTGTCGCGTCATCGACTCACGGCGCTGGCGACCGAGCTCGAGGGGCATCCCGACAACGCGAGCGCCGGTGTGCTCGGCGGGTTCACCGTTTCCCGCTGCGATCCGGTGAGTAACCAGTTTGTGGATACGATCAAGGTGGCGGTGCCGGCCGATCTCCGTTTTGTGGTGGTCTCTCCCGCGGTCGAGCTGCTCACGAAAGAATCGCGCGGGGCGCTGCCAGCCAGTCTCCCGTATTTCGATGCGGTGAAGAGCATCAACAGTGCGGCCTATCTCACGGCGGCGTTCGCCACGGGTGACTACGAGAAGCTACGCGGCGCCGTCAGCGACTTCATGCATGAGCCGTATCGGCTCCCCAAGATCGTGGGCGGTCGCGACGCCATCTCCGCGGGGATTGCCGCCGGCGCATTCACCGGATGGCTCAGCGGCAGCGGTTCCAGCGTGCTTTGCGTGGCGAGCGAGGGCGGCGCAGGCTCCGTGGCCAGCGCTATGAGTGCAGCCTTCGCACGCGTCGGAGTCCGGAGCGAGGCCCGGATTCTTACCGCCGACAACGACGGGCTGCGGGTCGAGTAGCGCGCAGTCTCAGGTCGACAGCACACGCATCGAGGCTTCCGGCCAGTGCCGCAGGATCTCCTCGGCCAGACGCTTCCCGCCAAATGGCTTTTGCAGCAGGCAGCGGATGGAGCGAGGCCGCTCGGCCGGCCACGGGTCGACAGTGTGACCGGTGATCATGATGAACGGCGTGCCGGGACAGAGTGCTGAAGCCCGCTCCACAAACTCCAGTCCGTTCATCTGCGGCATGAAATAGTCGGTGATCACGATGCCAGGATCGAGCGCAGCCAGTGCACGCAGGGCGTCGTGAGCACGGTTGAACGTCACCACTCGACGCCCCAACAGCTCCGCCACCGTGGCCGCCAGCAACTCGACGTAGGATTTCTCGTCGTCGAGCATCACGATCACTTTTTCCGGACTGAAGGTATTCACGGCTGGAATCACGACGAAGACCTACTCGCCGCGGGGGCGCAATCGGGGAGAAGCACACTTGCCTCGTTTAACCGAGCTGTGACGATCCTCCGATGCTGCACGTCGTCTTGTTTCACCCGGAGATCGCCCCTAACACGGGCAACGTCGGACGGATGTGCGCGCTCACCCGCTCGAGGTTGCACCTCATTCACCCGCTCGGGTTTGTGATCAACGACCGTAATCTGCGCCGCGCCGGCATGGACTACTGGAAGCAGCTCGATGTGCATGAGCACGCCGATTGGACCGCTTTTCGCGCGAGCCCCGTCGGCCCGCGGCGGCTCTGGCTGTTCACCACCAAAGCCACGCAAACTTTCTGGGATGTGCGCTTCGCCGACGGTGACGGGCTGGTCTTCGGCAGCGAAAGCTCCGGTGCGCCCGATTGGATGCATGAGGAACTGGACGACACGCGCGTCACGATACCGCACGCCAACGCTTCGCTGCGGTCCCTCAACTTGAGCACGGCCGCTGGAGTCGCGACCTATGAGGCGCTGCGCCAGATCGGAATGCCCCCACTGTAGCGCCGTTGGCATGAAATCAGCCGGGCCGCGACTCAGGATGATTTCTTCTGCTTCGCGGCCAGATCCACGGCTTTTTTGATCGCCACGTTGTAGCCCTTTTCGAGATCCGGGTAGATGGCGATCGTCGTCGCGAGAGCCTGCGCATAGCCGCTCGAGCCGGCGTGTTTCGCGTGCATATACACGGCGAGCTCGTCGAGTGAGTTGAATGACAACTCCGAGCTCTCCTTGATAAAGTCCTCGCCTCCCAATGCGGCGACCGCGCCGAGTTCCTTACCTTTCTTCTTTGCGGCGCCGGACAGCAATCCGCCCAACGGCACTTTCGAGGCGAGCAGCCCCGTCGCTTTTTCGCCGGCCTTGGCGCCGAGAGCGGCCCCCACTTGGGCACTGAGGGCCTTGTTGGCCCACTCGGTCAGCGTGCCGTCGGCTTTGAACGGTGCGAAGAATGCTCCGGATTTGTCGGTGAGTGGCTCAGGCGCCTTCAGATCCGTGGCGGCCAGTTGGTGCTTGGAAGTGAGATCCACGACCGTGCGGAGAATCTTCTCGGCTCGGATTATGTCGTCGGGATCCAAAGCGAGAGCAATGTGCGGAGCGAGAGCGGCAAGCGCCGCGGCGGCGAGGGCACGAAGGGGGCGAGGCATGGTGGAGCTGGAGTGGAATGGCCGCACCGGAAATATTTCCCGCGGACGGCAAGTTAGTTACCATCACTTTTGTTGCGCACCGACAACCGGATTTTCCGTCATGCTCCATGCCGGCAGGGGCCTCGGTCGCGCCAGGGTCCGGACAGGATCGAACCGTGTTGCGGACCGGGTCGAGCCTCGGTGCGGACCGGGTCGCGGCCCATCGCGGACGCGGTCGGGACCTAGATCTCGCCGAGACGGACGCAGGCGGCTTCCCGTTGAGCGCCGGCGGGGAGGAGGCGCACAGCGAAAGCGCGACATTTCTCCTGGGCAAACGGACAGCGCGGGTGAAATGGGCATCCGGCCGGCGAATCGATGGGGGAGGGCGGTTCGTCGCGCACGACGACAGGTTCGCGTTCCACGCGCAGGTCCGGATCTGCGACAGGGATCGCGCTCACTAAGGCTCGAGTGTAGGGATGCGCGGGGCGTTCGATCACATCGACGGCGGGCCCGAGTTCGACGACTTTCCCCAGATACATGACCGCGATCCGGTCGGAGATGTGTTTCACCACCGAGAGATCGTGCGCGATGAAAAGGATCGTGAGGTTCATCTCGCGGCCGAGGCGCGCGAGGAGGTTTAGAATCTGTGCCTGGATCGAGACGTCGAGGGCTGAGACCGGCTCGTCGGCGATGATGACTTTGGGTTCGAGTGCGAGCGCGCGGGCAATCGCGATGCGCTGGCGCTGGCCGCCGGAGAACTCGTGCGGGTATTTGCGCATGAGGCGGGGCGCGAGTCCGACGTGTTCCATGAGAGCCGCGACACGGGCCGGGACCTCCCGGCGGGGACACAGTCGATGGGCGAGGAGAGGCTCGGCGAGCGTGTCGTAGACGGTAGCGCGCGGATTAAGCGAGGCGTAGGGATCTTGAAACACCATCTGCAGGTCGCGGCGCAGTGCGCGCGGGTGGGCTGCGGATTCACTCGTGAGGTTGCGTCCCTCGAGGATGACGGTGCCGGAGGTGGCGGGCACCAGTTGCATGATCGTCCGGGCGAGGGTGGATTTGCCGCAGCCGGATTCGCCGACGATGCCCAACACCTCGCCCCGGCGGACGGTGAGCGATACGCCATCCACGGCTTTGATCACGCCGACAGAGCGTTGAAAAAAAGATCCCGCACGCACGGGGAAATGCGTCCTGACGTCATGCAATTCGAGGATGGGGTCGGACATCAAAAATCAGATCTCGCGGTCGTGAGCGCGGAGGCACGCGTGAGGATGATCAGCGCCGCGGGCGACGAGTGGAGGCGTGGTGGTGCGACACCGATCCACCACGAATTCGCAGCGCGGCGCGAATGGGCAACCGGGAAGGGGTTTCGAAAGATCGGGCGGCAGACCTGCGATGGTGAACAGCTCGGCGCCTTTGGGTTGAAGCGCAGGAATCGAACGCTGCAGTGCGCGTGTGTAAGGGTGACGCGCACCACGGAACAGTGTGCGCGTGTCGGCTGTTTCGACGATCCGCCCCGCATACATCACCTGCACCCGGTCGCACAGGCCCGAGACGACGGCCAGATCATGCGTGATGAAGATCACGGCCATGCCGATCTCGCGTTGCAGGCTGCGGATCAGATCAAGGATCTGCGCCTGCACGGTCACATCCAGCGCGGTCGTGGGATCGTCGGCGATCAGGAGTTCGGGCCGGGTGATGAGGGCCACGGCGATCATCACTCGTTGGCGCATACCGCCGGAAAATTCATGCGGATACTGACGAAGGCGGCGCGGAGCGTCGTTGATGCCGACAGCCTGGAGCATCGCGAGCGCGCGGGTCATCGCGTCGCGCCGCGAAATCTTTTCGTGAATAAGCAACGGCTCGATGAGTTGCTCGGAGACCCGCAGGTAGGGATTCAGCGACGTCATCGGATCCTGGAAGATCATCGAGATCCGCCGACCGCGAATCTGCCGCGCCTGTGCGGGCGAGCAGCGAAGGAGGTCGATGCCGTCAAAGATCGCGCGTCCGCCCTCGATGCGCCCCGGCGGCTGTGGGATCAGGCCCATCAGCGAGTAGCACGTCACGGATTTGCCCGAGCCGGATTCGCCAACGAGGCCGAGCGTCTCGCCTTTCTCCACATGGAAACTCACGCCATCGACCGCACGATACACCCCGCTCCGCGTATGAAAATGCGTTCGCAGGTCGGTGACTTCGAGCAGTGGCATGCGTGGTTGAAAAGAACCTCGATTACACGCGGAGCAACCTTATCGGAGCAAGTGCGTTTGGCTGCTTAGGGCGCGAGGACCTCGTCGACTGCGGCGCAGACCTCTTCGAGTGCGATCGTGCTCATCGGAAACTCGCCGCGGGAATCGGCGTGAGCACGAAGCGCCACATAACGTGTGTCCCACGGGTGCCAGCGAGCGGGCGACTGGAAACCGTAAAGGCCCACCACTGGAATCTGAAACGAGGCGGCGAGGTGGAGTTGTCCGGTATCGATACCGATGGCGGCATCCATCCGGCGGAGGAGCGCGAGAGCGCCGGGCAAGTCGAGCTGGCGACTCCAATCCATCGGTGCGCGCTCGAGCGGGCCCGCCAGACGAACGATTTCCGCGTGCACTGCCTCATCGCGCGGAGCGCCGCAAAAGTGCACGGCGCAGCCGCGGGAGTTGATCAACCAACGCACGAGCGCCGCCATGCGATCGAGCGGCCAGTCCTTGGCGGCGTTGGTGGAGACCGGCGCAACAAACACGTGCCGCGCGACGTCGCGAGGGAAAGTCTGCTCGACGGCGGCTTCCGCGGCCGGGGTGGTCCAGTTTTCGTTGTGAGTATCGATCACGGGCACGCCGTCGGCGCGGAGGAGGTCGAGAAAACACTCCACCTCGTGCTTGGATTCTGGATACGGCACTGCGCGCTGGAGGAGCAGTCCGCTGCCTTGACAGCGGAAACCCACCCGATGCGGGATACCGGCGAGCGCGGCCAGCAGGACCGTGGAGATGGCCCGGCGGAGGATGTAAACGCGGTCGTAGCGGCGGGCGCGGAGGATCCGGGCGGCCCCGACGAAGCCGGTGCAGGAAGCCTGCGCGGTTGCGTGTTTTGGCGGCTGGCGATGCCAGGGAATCAGTTCGTCGATATAAGGGCACGCGGCGAGCACGGCGCCCGCGCGCGGCTCGACGAGCACGTCGATCGTGGCGGCAGGGAACGCGGTCCGCAGGTTCCGCAGAAAGGGAATCGCGAGGACAGTGTCGCCGAGATAGCGGTAGCGGATGACGAGCAGGCGCATGTCTCAGCTCACCAAGACCGAGCGCCGCACAGAGTAGGGGGTCTCGGCCTCGTCGATGCCGAGGGGCGTGCGGACTCGTCTGGTGCTCCGGGTGGTGGCGAGATGGACGAGATTGCGGGCGATCTCGTCAGGCAACCAGTAGCCCTTGGCGTGATCCAGATGCAGGCAAATCGCCTGGTGGCGTATGTGCCGGGCGGTGTAGCCGTAATTGCGCAGCCGCTCGCCTAGCTCGACGTCGTCCTTGCCGGGGGAGCGGAAGCGTTCATCGAGGCCGTTCACGGCGAGAAGAGCCTCGCGCCACGTGGAAGCGTTGGAGCCGCCCCAGCGAGCGAAGGAGAAATTCAGGAAGTCGGCACAACTTCCTAGTAGCAGAGGCAGGCAGATCTTGCCGGCGACCTTCCGCCAGGGCACGCCAAGCGCGCGCAGGCGGGCGGAGTTGAACAAGGAGCCGTCGGCGATCTCGCCCACGTCGATCACGGCCGTGGCTTGCGGCGAAAGTCGGGTGTCTCCCCCGGAGAGGAACGTCTGTGGGCGGGCGTTGCGGAGATGGACAGCGATGAAGTCGCGGCGCGGGATGCAGTCGCCGTCGGACATGATGATGTAGTCCGCCTTGGTTCCGGCGATCGCACGATTGACGATGGCATTCTTGCGCCAGCCGCGGTCCTCGTGGGTGTAGTGCGTGACTGGATACGGAGCGGCCGCGGCAAACTGGTCGATGACGGCGGCGGTCTCGGGTCCGGACCCGTCGTCGGCAATCACCAATTCATCCGGTGCACGGAGTTGACGAAGGTAGCCCGCGAGCGCGCGGCGGAGGTGCTGCGGCTGGTTGTAGGTCGAGAGAATGACGGCGACCTTCATCGGATGGCTTCAGGAGGCGTAAACATCGGGGTAATCTGGGCCGCGGGCCTTAAAGCGTTTATGCACCCAGAAATATTGGTCGGGCGCGAGGCGGACGTGTTCTTCAATGAGGCGATTGATGCGCACCGCGTCAGCCGCAGCGTCCGGAGTGGGAAAATCGGCCAGGGGGGGGAGAATGGTCAGGGTGTAAGAACCATCTGCCTCGCGTCGTCCGAAGTAGGGAATCACTGGCGCGCCGGTCATTTCGGCGAGTTTTCCCGTCGCAGTGTTCGTGATCGCTGGAATGCCAAAGAACGGCAGAATCTCGCTCTGCTTCGTGCGTTTCCCTTGATCCGGAGCATACCAGATCGAGTGACCGGCCCGCAGGGCGCGGATGAGCCCCTTCAGGTCATCGAAGTGCACGGCGATGCTCATGCGGCGTTCGCGCTGCCGTCGCATGTGGTGTGCCACCACCGGGTGGTTGGGATCACGGTAGAGGCAGCCGATCGCGAACAGGTCAGTCATGATCCGTCCGCAGACTTCGAGGGTGGTGAAGTGCGCGGTGAGCAGGATGACGCCACGGCCCGCGGCCTGCGCGGATTGCAGATGCTCGCGGCCGACGATGCGGAAGGGCGGAAACTCCGAGAGAGGTGACCACCACGCCATGCAGGTTTCAAACAGTCCCCGGGCGAGCGCCACGTAGTGCTCACGCGCGATGGCGCGGCGTTCGGCTTCGGATTTCTCAGGGAAACAAAGTCGCAGGTTCGTGAGCACGACCGACCGCCGGATGGGCACGCAGTAGTAGGTGAACCGACCGAGCAGGCGAGCCAGCGGCCGTTGGAATCGCCACGGCAACTGGGAAGCCGCCCAAAACAGACCCAGCCCGGCCCACATGGGCCAGTTAAGTGGCGACCAGAGGCTCGAACTTTCGCTGGCGCGACTCATGCCGCGATCAGGAACGAGTCGGGCCGGCCGCGCGATAGAGCTGAGGATTGAGCGCCGGGTCGTTATACATCTTGAACTGGAAGTAGACCGAGAACGTGCGGCGGCGCGCGGTGACGTCGGCCAGGAGTTCGACGAGGCACTGCGTCAGGTCAGAGCGCTGCACCCGAATGCGGTCGAGTTTGGCCGCGCATTTTTCCCGGTGTTCGGCAGAGGCATCGGCGCGCCCGACTTCTTCGGCCATATGATATTCCTTGAGGGCGAGGATGGAGAGACGGTCGATCATCATGCCGGGCGTCTCGGAGTTCCGGGGGCAACCTGATTCGGCGGGCTTCAGGGCGAGCACGATGGCCTGGTCCATCTGCTCCACGAAATTGTTTCGCTCCTGGTTATAGCGATCGATGGCGCGCTTGGCGCGGTAGATGGGTTCGAACCCGAGGTCCTCCCGGCGGGCAATGTCTTCTTCGTGCCACAGCTGGAAGTTGCGCAGGTGATTTTCCTGCACGAGGCGAAGGAACCCGCTTCCTTCTTTCACGGGAGGCTGTTGGTGCCAGTGCGTGGTGAGATGGAGCTGCAATTGGGCGATTTGCGTCGCGTCGATGATCATGGAGAGGGGCAAATTGAGTTGAACGAAAGCGGGCCGGACACAAGCCTCCGCGCGCCGAATGAAGCGCCTGCTCGTCATCAAGCCATCCTCCCTCGGTGATATCGTGCATGGGTTGCAGGTGGTGCAGGGTGTGAAGGCGCAGCGGCCCGATCTACACGTGACGTGGGTGGTGCGCGATCGCTTCGCGGGTTTGGTGCATGCCGCGCCTTTCGTGGATGAGGTGATCCATTTTCGCCGGCGGGATGGCTGGGCGGGATTCTGGCGGGTGATCCGCGACATCCGCGCGAGCTCTTTCGATGCAGTGTGGGATTTGCAGGGCTTGCTCCGTTCCGGGATCATGACCGCGGTGGCGAAGGCACCGCGCAAGTATGGGCGACCGGACGCAAGGGAAGGCGCGGGACTGCTCGTGAGGCGCCGCGTGGCGCGCCCCAACGGCGCAGGCCCGCACCATGCGATTGAGGTGCTCGCTCCCTTCGCCGCGACCTTGGGGATTGAACCGCGCTTCGAGCCCCGGCTGCTCGAGCTGCGGGCGGACGATGATTACCCGTGGCGGAGTTTCTTCGCGATGCAGCCGCATCAGAATTTCGTCATCTTCACTGACAGTCGCGGGGCGGGAAAAGAGTGGCCGGCTTTCGACGCGCTCACTGGCATGATATTCGAGCGAATAGAGGGAGCGCGCGTGGCGTGGTGTGCTGGAAAACGCACGGAACCGCGGGTCAGTGTGCCGGCGGATCGCTTCCTGAATCTGTCCGGGTGCCCGTTGGCGGAGATGATCGCGCTTGTTCGGCAGCCTTCGATCTTCATCGGGAACGACAGTGGGCCGATGCATCTCTCCGCCGCGTGTGGCAATCGGGTATTGGCCATCTTCGGCCCGACAGAGCCGGAGCGCTTCGGGCCTTTTCCCCTCACGGCTCCCAAGCACCTGGCGGTGTCTGCGCCGGGAGGTGTTTTGCGGGAACTCAGGCCGGAGCGAGTGTTCGCAGAACTCGAAACTCTCCGCCAGCGTCCCGCCGCGTTGACCCGCGAAAGTAGCGTAGGCCCGGGGTGGTAAGCTCCCGCGAAAATTCATGACCGAGATTCTCATCATCAAACCGTCCTCGCTCGCCGACATCGTTCACGGCCTGCAGGTGGCCACTTCGATGAAAGCTCAGCGGGACGATCTGCGGATTTCGTGGATCGTGAGAGATATCTATGCCCCGCTCGTGCGGGCGTGTGAGGCGGTGGACGCCACCTACGTCTTTGAACGCAACGGTGGCACCAAAGGATTCCTGCGGCTGATCCGCGACGTGCGGAAGACGAAGTTCGACTTCGCATTGGATTTCCAGGGATTGCTGCGCAGTGGCCTGATGACCTCGCGCGTGCGCGCGGCGAAAAAAATCGGCCGCACGGATGCGCGCGAGATGTCGGGCATGTTTTACGATCAGCGGGTGCCGTTGCCGCCGGACGGACGCCGCAGCCACGCGCTGGAGATTCTGTTGCAGTTCCTGTCGGTCGTGAACGCCAAGCCGGAATTGCGGGGGCAGCTCCGCTTCCGGGAGGTGGACAAATTGAATCTGAAGTTCGCCACGGGACGCGGCGGGTCGCGCCCCATCATCATGTTCCCCGACAGTCGCAGATCGGAGCGGCTGTGGCACGGCTTCAAGCAACTCACCGATCTGATCCTGAAAAGCGATCGCACACGTAAGGTCATCTGGGCGGGCAGCGAACACATGAACGACCGGGACTCGTTCGTGCCCGAGCAATTCTTGAACCTGACGGGTAACACGAGCTTGGTGTCGCTGCCAGCGCTTCTAAAGCGCGCGGCTTGGGTCATCTCCAACGACAGCGGTCCGATGCATCTGGCGGCGGCGCTCGGAGTGCCGACACTCGGGATCTTCGGTCCGACCGACCCGAGAGTGGCCGGGCCTTATCCCCTGACTTCGCCATGCCACGAGGTCGTGCAAGCGCCCGTCGGCAATATGAAGCTGCTGACCGCCAAGGAAGTCTATCGGCGCTGGACGAAGGCAGCAGCACGCGTGGACGCACTGTGAGCGGATCAGCGGCCCGCGGGAATCAGGGACCGAGCTCGAAAAGTGCGGACGCTCAGCGCTGGCTCCGCCGGATAGAAGGCCACGACGTCGGGAAGACTCATGAGCATCCAAGGCATGGTCGCGGAGTAACCGTTTTTGGTGAAAACGACGTCATCGGCGATGAACACGCACGAGTGCACCACCTGATTGTCTCCGCGCGTGAGCAGCAGGATGTCGCCAAAGGCAGGCCGATCTGAGATCTCGGCGTAGTCCTGCTTGAGCGTGGCTTCGACCGTGGCTGCCTCGGCGAAACGTTCGTCCGGTTGGATGTTGAAAAAATTCAGCGAGGTCCAGTGGCAGTCGTGGTTCTGATCGGGCGTGTCCTCAGGTTCTGGATACGTAAAAAGCCGCGCGCGAGCGAACCGTGGGAGTAGGTGAGCGATATCGATCCGGGTCGCTTCGCTGCGGCTGGCGAGGGAAGAGAGCAAAGCACCCACATCCTTGGAACGGGGCCCGCGACTCCAGTATGCTTCCAACGCGGAGGTGTCGGAGCCTGGAGCGACGCGCAGGGACACAAGCAACGTGGATTTGCGCGCCAAGGTGAGGATCAGGCGGGTCCGCTCAGCTCGCGAGCGGATCTCGTCAAGCACGAGTGCCGGATCGGAGAAGAGAACCGAAGCACCGCGGCGGTAGAGCAGCGGTTTCACCTTTTCGATAGTGGACGCTGTGAGACTGCTGTTGGCGAACCATTCGTCGATGGCGTCAGCTCGGAAGCGAAACGGCTCACTTTGCAGAGGGTTTTCCCGATACCGAGAAAGCGTGCTGTAGATGCGTTCGCGTGCGATCGGCGAGAGGCTCCGAACGAGATCCGCTGGGGGCGTGACGATCAATGCACGGGTTGGTTCGTGATCGATCGTCGATCGCTCAAGCGTGGCGGCGGCGGTTTGATCGAGGCCTGCTTCCTGCCACAACGAACGTAATTGTGCGCGATCGTGTTCCGGGAACACCCAACGCAGCGGGTGGGGGGTGATTTCTTCTTCCGTGACGAAGCGCATCGGCGGTTCGATCACGATCCGGTCAGACTCAAGGTCGCCCCACGGCCCAGCGCGCGAGGGAGTAGTCGTAGTTTGTTCTGCGCGAGCGGCAATCGAGGGAGCAGCCGGCACGGGGGGGGCCTCGCGAAGCAGCAAGTATCCGGCGAGCAGAGCCCAGGGCAGGGTCATCACCACAAACAGGAGCGCGGTGATCCGTCTCGAGAGGTGAAAAGTAAGCCGGGAACTGGAGGGATTTGGATCGATGGCGGGGAAGGAGACGGATCCACGCATTTACTTTGTGAAAGTCGGAAGTCGACGGGAAACGGGCCACAGGGACGGCGAGAAGGATTTTGTTTGTTTAGCCAACCCCGCGGGACATACGTAAGCACCTCATGCTCGACGCGAAACTTCTCCGCGAATCTCCCGACTTGGTGCGTGCCGCCATTGCCAAGAAGCATCTTGAGGTGGATCTCGATGCGGTGCTGGGGATTGATGCCGAATGGCGCCGTAAACTGCAGGATGTGGAATCGCTTCGGGCGAGCCAGAAATCGGCGAACAGCGAGATGGCGGCGATGCCCAAAGGCTCCCCTGAGTTCATCGCTAAGGTGGCGCAGATGAAGTCCGTTTCGGCGAAACTCAAGGAAGCTGATACGGAGCTCAAGGGGCTAGAAGAGCGTTTTCGCACGGCGATGCTGTCGTTGCCAAATCTGCCTCACGCGAGCGTGCCGGAGGGACGCACGCCGGAAGAGAACCAGGTGTTCTCTACCCACGGCGACGTGGAAGCACCGCGGCCCCATGCGCTGCCACACTGGGAGATTCCGGGCTTCGACCGCCTGTTCGATTTTGCGCGCGGAGCCAAAGTCACGGGAGCGGGGTTCCCATTCTTCGTGGGGGATGGTGCGCGAATCGTGCGCGCTTTGCTGCAGTTCTTCCTCGATGAGAACGCGAGGGCCGGCTACGTGGAGGTCAACCCGCCCATCTTCGTAAACGCGGCGAGCGCGACGGCGACCGGTCAGTTGCCCGACAAGGAGGGGCAGATGTATGAGACCACGCCGGATCAGCTTTACGCCGTCCCGACGGCCGAGGTCCCGCTGACCAATTTCTTCCGGGATGAGATCCTGGAGGAGTCACAGCTGCCGGTGTATCGCTGCGCCTATACGCCTTGCTTCCGGCGAGAGGCTGGAAGTTACGGCAAGGACGTCCGCGGTCTCAACCGGCTCCATCAGTTCGACAAAGTGGAACTGCTGAAATGGGTGCACCCCTCATCAAGCTACGCGGAATTGGACAAGCTGCGCGGGGATGCTGAACGCCTGCTGCAGAAACTCGGTTTACCTTACCGCGTGCTGTTGATGTGCGGCGGCGATCTCGGTTTCGCGCAGGCGAAAAAATACGATCTGGAGGTTTGGTCTGCCGGCCAGAAACGCTGGCTGGAAGTTTCCAGTTGCTCGAACTTCGAAGCGTTCCAGGCGCGGCGGGCGCAGATTCGCTATCGACCGACCGAAGGTGGTCGTCCTGAGCTCGTCCATACATTGAATGGCTCCGGGCTCGCGGTGCCCCGCGTGCTCGCGGCGATCCTCGAAAACTATCTCCAGGAAGACGGTCGCGTGAAGGTTCCCGAAGTGCTCGTGCCCTATTTCGGGAAGGACCACCTGTCCTTTACGTGAGCACTCGAACGCACCGCAGCGGATGAAAGCAGCGGGCCGAGTGCGCTGGCGCGAAGTCGCCGAGGCTCTGGGGCGGGATATCCCATTAGCGGCGCTGCATCCCGCGGTGGTGAAGTGGGCGAACAGCACGACTCGGCGGACATGGGGGATCGCGTTCTCCGGCGGTGCCGATTCGGTGGCGCTGCTCCTGTTGGTCTGGGTGCATTGGCCTCGCATGCGAAGTCGATTGCGGGTCCTGCATTTCAATCACCGGCTCCGCGGGCACGCTTCGGCTGGAGATGAACGCTTCTGCAAGGCGGTTTGCCGCTCGCTCGGTGTTCGGATCACGTGCGGCAGGTGGATGCGCCCGCCTAAGCGGACCTCTGAAGCGGCGGCTCGTGAAGCTCGCCTAGACTTTTTTGATACACACGTGAGATGCGTGTGGTCCGGCCATCAGCTCGATGATGTGGCTGAGACGATGTTGATGCGTTTGTCGCGAGGGAGTGGGATCGGTGGCCTCTCGGCACCTCGACCGGTGCAGACGTGCAAGAGAAACGGCGTCCGGCTGCGACCTCTGCTCACATTGGAACGATCGTTTCTGCGCGAGAAGTTGGCCGCAGCGGGGGCCTCATGGCGTGAAGACCTGTCGAATGCAGGCGATGTTTATCTCCGAAATCGCGTGCGCCGCGAGGTCTTGGTGAACTGGAAGGCGATCACGCGCGATCGTAACTTGCTCCGCGGCGTGGCAAGATCGCGAGAGCTGATCGAAGAAGATGGGGAGGCGCTCGATGCTTGGGCCCGCCGGGTCACCCGCATCGGACCAGCGGGCGAACTTGAAATAGAGCCGCTCCGTGACGCCCCGGCTGCGATTCAGCGACGCGCACTGCACACGTGGCTGATGCATCACCGAATCGCGGGCCTCTCCAGTCAGGCCTTCGAGTCACTTCTCCGAGATCTGATCGCCGGTCGCCTCACGAAGCATAGCGTCGGCCTTCGGCGATTTGCCGTGATTGGCTCGGTGGATCTGACAATTGTGCGGGTGATTGCGCGAAAATAATCCCGGCATTCTACGGGCGTGCCAATTGACTTAGCGCCCGGAACATTCAGTTTTTGGCCTAAGTCCAATCACCAATGTCCGAACTCGAAAATAAAAAGAAACGCCGGCCCTTGAAGAATCTTCCGCCTGACCGGTTTCAGCCGAAAATGCTGATCTTCTTCCTGGTGATCGTCGGCGTGGTCATGTCGATGTATTTCATGACCGAGGGTCGGATGATCGCGCCGGCCACGCTGAAGATCCAGCAGGTCGTCGAACTCGCTGAGCAGGGCAAGATCGCTGAGGGCATCATCCGTCCTGATTCGTCGGGCGGGCGCGATTGGGTGATCATCACGGGTGAACTGAAGGAAGCTTCTCTCGAGGGTGATCGCGGTCCTACGAAGCAATTCCGCGCTTCAGGTCGTCTGACGGATGCCAACATGGAGCGGTTGCAGCGGTCACAGGCATTTGCGGAGCAGCCGGCTACGACGCTTCTGACCCAAGTCGCGGCTCAGATTATCCCTTTCCTCATTATCATCGGGGCGCTTTATTTCCTCTTCGTTCGCCAGCTTCGGCAGGCGGGCAAAGGAGCTCTCAGCTTCGGGAAGAGTCGGGCCAAGCTGCTGACGCGTGATCGTGACAAGGGGACGTTTGCCGACGTTGCCGGCTGTGACGAGGCGAAGGAAGAGGTCAGCGAAGTCGTGGAGTTCCTGAAAGACCCGAAAAAGTTCACCAAGATGGGTGGTAAGATTCCGAAAGGTATCTTGATGGTGGGACCGCCGGGCACCGGCAAAACGCTTCTGGCCAAGGCCGTGGCCGGCGAGGCAGATGTGCCGTTCTTCTCCATCTCCGGTTCGGATTTCGTGGAGATGTTC
>JAEYQF010000174.1 GCA_023410155.1 Verrucomicrobiota bacterium
GCGGCGCTCAAAAAAGACTTCGCGGCCGAACCGAAGAAACGAGATCTGCAGCAACTTTCACTGGCACACCTGGAGGCCCAGTGGTGGTCCGCCGCGCAGACCGGATCGCCATTCGCAGCCGATTTCATCCGCGAATTGCACCGGCGATTCTACGCGCAGCTTCCCGACTCCATGCGCGTCGCCACCACTTCGAAAGGCGAAAAAACGCCGCTGACTCCCGGCGAACTGCGGGACCGCGACGTCGAAGTCGGAACGCACATCGGACCACCGCACGAGCTCGTCCCTGAGTTACTCACTCATTTTCGGGGGCGCTACGAATCGACGGATTTTTCGCGCATCCAGCGCATCATCGCCGTCGGCGCGAGCCACCACCGCCTCGCTTGGATTCACCCTTTCCGCGACGGCAATGGACGCGTGGTGCGGCTTTTCTCAGACGCGTTGATCCGGAAACTCGGCATCGATGGTGGTGGCCTGTGGTCGCTATCGCGCGGTTTCGCACGCGAGCGCTCGGAATACTATGAGCGATTATCCAATGCCGACCAGCAACGCAACAGCACCAGCGCGGACGACGGTCGTGGTCATCTCAGTGAACGCGCGCTCTGGGATTTCTGCGAATTCACACTGCGCGTGATGGCCGACCAGATCGCTTTCATGGAGCAGTTACTCGACCTCGACGGCCTTGAGCGGCGCATCGAACACTATGTCCGCGTCGTCGATGCTCAGGTCGCTCCACAGGCCGATCGCGTCTTCCTCCTTTTGCGGGAAGCGCTGCTCCGCGGGGAATTTCCGCGCGGTGAAGCTGCCCGCATCGTGAACGCCAGCGATCGCACCGGCCGCACCGTGCTGACTCTCGCAATCGAGGCGGGTTTGCTTGTCTCCGATACTCCGAAAGCGCCCGTGCGGCTCGGACTGCCTGCCAAAGTGCATGAGACTTACTTTCCTCAACTATTCCCGGTGAACCAAGTCACGGGGACGAACTAGGCTGCTTTCGTCTGTATGGATAGACCTTACGATCGCAAGGTTACTCGGGTCATTCCACCTATCCGGCCGCCGCACACGACCAACTATCTCCATTCATTATTCGCGAATAGCGAATGAGGGACTTCGATCAAACAACTGGCAGACCCAGGCCGGTCAGATACCGAAACGTGTCATCGTAATAGCGCGGGTCACGTGTTGGATCTTCCCTATTTCCCTCGGGAACGAAGATCGCCATGCCTTGGCGTGCTCGGGTAAGGAGCACACGATAAGCGTTCTTCAGATAACGGCGCCGATCGGCCTTTCGCACGCGATGCCATTTCGAGCCGACGAACGAATGATAGTCCCACCGGCCGGCGGCGATGCGAAGGTCTGCATCCCAAGTGACGCACGCCCAGTCCAGCTCGAGACCTTGGACCTGAAACTCGGTCGCCGCATCCTCGAGATACATGCTCGAGCGGGGATCGCCGTCTCCGTTGAGGAACCAATGAACTGGATCGATCGCGACGCGAATATCGATGGCGTGAGGCTTCAGCCGATGCGCGGCGGAAGACGCCACCAATCCGACGCGCTCAGAGGCGCGTGCATGGTCGCGCACCCACTGTTTGGCTCTGTCCAGGTCTCGCGTGACAACGATCGGATACTTGTCCTGCAGCGCCCCGAGTAACTGTGCGGCACGCTCTTCCTCACACTCCAGCAGGGCATGCACAAATGACGAGACGTGCTCAGCCCGGAACGAACGCATCGACACCGCCAGATGAAGACCGCGGTCGTAGGTAACATTGTTGCGTGCCCGAAGAGCTTCGATGGCAGACGCAGCCGCATACTCGGGTCCGAGCAGATTGGCGGGCACATACACCTGCCAGTGTGGGAATTTCTCACGCACAGCATCGAGCCACGCCGAGATGCCTGCCTCTCCCCGATTAATTTCCTGCCCGCCCCCGACGAGGCAAACCACGACGGCCCAATCGCGGTGCCGGTCGAGATATGAGATCAGAAACTCGGGCTCAGAACTGGCAAAATCCTGAAGGCCTTTCTTCCGACGCATGAATCCAGCCGTCATCTCTCGGTCCCATGCCCGCTGTGCCTCGTCGAAGATCACCACATGATCGCTGGGCGGAAGCTCGTCGCGCAGACCCGCGTCGCGGAAGTGGTGCACGTTTTGGATGAACGCCTTTATCGGCTGTGCGACCTCAGCTTTCGTCTTCCGCTGCGACCGGCGCCGCAGTCTCGCGATCTCGTCACGAGTCAGCGCTTCCCGAAGCACTTTCACCAACGGACCATTGCCTGACAGAAACACCGCGTGAGTTGGCGAACCAACCTCACGGCGCTTGGTCGCGATGTTGAGCCCGACGAGCGTTTTCCCGGCACCCGGCACACCCGTGACAAACACGATGGCGCGAGTGCGCTCGCGTCGGGCGATCTCTACGATTTCCTCCACTCGACCGGAGGTGTAGGACAGGTTCTCCGCGCCGGCATCGTTGCGAGTGATGGCTTCGACGGAGTGACTAGCATAGAGCGCCTGTGCTGCCTCGATGATCGTCGGTGTCGGTCGATACGGAGATCGGCCCCACTGCACCGCATCCAAAGCAGGTGCCGAGATCTCTCGCGCGACCAGCGCCAGGAGTGCGCCCAGCCCGGCGGAATTGGTTCGAATCGGGCGAAAGACTTGGTCGTGGTGAGGTCGAGACAGCGCCAGCGGCTGATCGGGCGCATTCGTCGCAACGAGCAGCGGAACGATCGGGGCTGCGTGACTTCCCAGATGGAAGTTCTTCAGGTCGAGAGCGTATTCCCAAACTTGGTTCTCGTCCGCCCGCTCGAACGCTTTTGCGCCCACCTTGAATTCAATCACTACAATGGTGCCGCCTAGAATAATGACCGCATCGATGCGACTGCCGATCCGCGGAACGATATACTCCAAGAAAATCGCGCCAGGCACGCTGGCCAAACATTGCTGCAGCGTCTGAATCTGACTGGCCCAAGCGTCACGTTGCGCCTCTTCAACGGCGAACTCAGAACGCAAGGTAAGCTCTCCGACCACGTGAGCGATGCTCGCTGCCGCGAACGTGTCTGAACAAGCAGAGTAATAGGCTGGTAGCTGGACGGCCAAACGTGCGCCAGGCTACGGGCCGACCTAGCGCAGGCAAGCGGCGAACCCTTCACCTCTCTTCCGGAGTCGCGCTTGAAAAAGGGCTGTAAGAGCGTTCCGCGTTTCGTTCCAATGGGCGCATGTCCAGCTCCGCGGTTCACCTGCCCCACCCTTGCGTGTCCCTACGCGGGCAGCATGTGCTCATCACCGGTGGATCGAGCGGGATCGGGCTGGCGCTCGCGCGACATGCCGTGATCGCCGGTGCGCGAGTGAGTCTCGTGGCGCGCGATCCGGCGAAGTTGGCGCGGGCCAAGGATCATCTCCGCGAGATCGCCGCGACGGCCCACGTAGGCACGTTTCCGGCGGATGTCGCATCGCCGACGGAGCTTACGGGCGCGCTCACGGCGGCCGAGGCGGAGCTCGGACCGGTGGACGTGCTCATCACCTCGGCTGGCGTGGCGTGCGCGGACTATTTTGAAGCGATTCCTGCCGACGCATTCGAACGCACGATGGCGGTCAACTATCTTGGCACGGTTCGCGCCGTGCGCGCGGTCACGGCAGGCATGCGCCAGCGCGGTCGGGGCGCGATTGTGCTGATCTCGTCGGGCGCGGCCTTTCACGGTTTTTTCGGCTACACGGCTTATGCGCCCACCAAATTTGCGCTGCGTGGTTTCGCCGAGGCGCTTCGCGCCGAGCTCTGCGATTCAGGCGTGCACGTGATGATCGTGTATCCACCGGACACGGACACGCCGCAGCTCGCGGAGGAAAATCGCACGAAGCCGGCCGAGACTCGTGCCGTCACGTCGGGCGGCGGTCTCTGGCGTGCCGACGCCGTGGCACGCGTCACCCTTGCAGGATTACATCGGCGTCGCTTCGCGATCACGCCCGGCATCGGAGTGACCGCGCTCGCCTGGTTACACAGCCTCGCCGCGCCACTGTTTCGCTGGCACTTCGAACGCGTCGCCCGGAATGCGCGTCACTGACGCGTCAACGTCTCGGGCAACACCACGCCGCCTTCGATCTTCAGCGCGTAGGCGTAGCGGCTCGGCGCTTCCTCGGGTCCGAACTCGGGCAACGAGATCGAAAGATTGTCGCCCTCGCGTTGGGCCGGGAGGCGCTCGGCATAGCCGAGCAAGGTCACGACGGGATCTTCCGGCGTCCGCACGTCGCGCAACCTCAGCGTGCGTCCCGGCCAGCCGGCGGTGATTGCATAGAGTGCGTCGGGTTTGCGCGTGAAAAAAACCTGCTTCACGGCGCGACCGTCGAGCGAGGCCTGGCCGACCTGCTGGAGCAGCGGATAGTCCACCTTGTATTCGCCGAACGCCTGCTCGGGTCGCGTGCCCTGGGTCCACTGGCAGGAACGCCCCGCGAAACGCGTGCCGTAGATCGCCTCGCCGTTGACGCGCAGCCATTCGCCGATCTCCAGCAGGCGTTCCTCCATCAGCGGCGGGATCGTGCCGTCGGCCGCGGGCCCGATATCGAGAAGGAAGTTCCCGCCGCGGCTCACCAAATCGATCAAAACGAGGATGAGCTCGCGCGCCGACTTGTAGTCCTCGGCGCGCTCCGCGCGATTGAGGCCATACGAGTGAGCCATGCCCCGGCTTTCCTCCCACGGGTGAGCGTCGTCCTGCAGACCGGCTGCGTATTCAGTCGTCCAATACCCGCCATGGCGGTGACGCGTCTCACTGCCCCAACGGTCATTGATCACGACTTCGTCGCGGCCGGGAGCTTCGTTGAACAACCATGCGAGCAGCGCCTCGCTGCCCCACTCGCGCGAGGTCATATCCCACTCCCCGTCGCTGAAGATGAGTGACGGGCGATAGCGGGTGACGACATCCTTGAACTGCGGCATCATGTGTTCGCGCACGTAGCGTGCTCGGTCCTCAAGCCAGAGCGGGTTGAACCATTCGTAGAGCGAATAATAGAAGCCAAATTTCAGCCCGCGCGCCCGCGTGGCTTCGGCGAGTTCACCCATGAGATCCCGATGCGGTCCGATCTCGGCAGCATTCCACGGCCGGCCCCACGTGCGGCTCGCCTCCGCGCTTGGCCAGAGCGCGAAGCCATCATGATGCTTTGACGTGGGCACCACGTATCTCACACCCGCCCGCACGAAGAGGTCGGCCCACCTGCCGGCGTCGAAGAGGTGCGCGTCGAACTGCGGCGCGAAGTCGCGGTAATCAAAGTCGCGGCCGTAGTGCTTTTCGTGATACGCGACAAAGGCCTTTCCGTCCGCTTTGTCCGTGCGGATGCGCTGCCAATACCATTCGGCATATTGCCCGACCTCGGCCCACGCCGGCACGGAGTAAACGCCCCAATGGATGAACACGCCGAACTTCGCATCGAGATACCAGTCGGGCATCGGCCGGCGATCGAGGGCGGACCACTCGGCCTGGTAAGTCACGGATGCCGGCGACGCCGAGGCAGGGATCGGGCACAGCGCGAGAACGGAAAGCAAAACGACACGCATGGGGAGACGGGGTTGGCCCCCAGCGTCGCGGCGTTCCGCGACGACGCAAGCCGCGGCCACCTCACTCTCGTGGCTCAAACGGCAAAGCGAGCGAGCCGGCCGTCGCCGCTGCGAGCAGGACCGGATACAAACGCGCCGAGATCACGTCCGACGTGCCGTGGCGCACGAGATCCTGCACCTGCTCCAAGGTGAACAGCCGCACTTCGATGTTCTCGTCCTCCATCTGATGGTCGCGCGACGTCGCGCCCTCGGCTTCACCGTAAACCATGACCACCGTTTCGTCGGTGAGCCCGGCCGACGAGGCGAGCGCCGGCGAGACATGCACCACGCGGGTGAGGTTCATTCCCGTCTCCTCGCGAAACTCGCGACGCGCCGCTTCCTCAGCGGTCTCTCCTTCATCGAGCAGCCCCGCGGGCACCGCGAGTTCGTGCGCGCAGAGCGGCACGCGATACTCGCGCGTGAGCACCAGATGCGGCACGCCCCCCAGACTCGCCCGCGCGACGACGAGCACGCCGTCCGGCCGCGGATCGGGTCCGGGATTCGTGCGCCGCGAGGCGAAGACCCAGCGTGAAGTTTTCTCCCCGCGCTGAACCGAGGTCGCGAAGAGATTCACGAAGCGTTCGTCAGTGATCTTGACCGGAGCGGAACATCGGGGAGTCGAGGACATGCCGCAGGTAAACCGCGGCCGTCGTCTCGCGCAAACTCCGCGCGCCCGGATGCCGGGCTCCGAGACCGTCCCGCGCCTAGCGCTCCACGATGACGCTGAAGCCGCCGTATTGCATGCGCGACGGATCGAACGGCGAAGACTTCTCGTCACACATCGCACTCAGGCGGGAATCCTTCATGACCTTCGCGTTCACGCGGTCGCGATGCGCCCTGGATTTGTAGACGATGTAGGCAAACACCACTGTCTCGCCCTTTTTCAGCTTCATCTGCTTCGGGAACGGCATCCCAAATTTCACCGCGAGATCGTCGCCCACGCATTCGCGATACTCGAGCGCACCGTGGTCCTTCCAGACCACCGCCGCCTGCTTCGCCATTTTTGCATAGGTCTTCAGTTTCTTCGTCGGAATTGGCAGCACGAAACCATCAACATATTTAGGCATGGGTTTTCCTCGTTTTGGATTTGGGTCTGATGAAGGGCTCCGCCTTCACCCCTTTCAACGAACAGGCTTCGCCGGATCCGACAACTTCTCTCCACACGACGCCTCCGTCGGGCCGGCCGCACGCGTCGCCTTCTCCGCTTCGTGCGCCATCAACGAGCCGTCCGGCTGCCGCACGAAGAACGAGTGTTTCGCGAGAAGCTCGCTCCCGCCCGCACACGCTTGATTGACGAGGAGCAGATCCATGGGGCCGCGCGTGCGCGCCGCGTCTACCTTCCCGCCCCACTTCGCCTTGTATTCGACGAGCCCGCTCTCCGCAAACGGCGGACTGCCGCCGAAGTCCAGTTCTGTGCAACCGAGCTCGAAGGCCCGCTGCACCCGGAACCAGTAGATCGCCGCGACGCAGCGCTTTCGCGTCCACGCCTCGTCGCCATCGATCCAGCCCAGGCAATGAAGCGACAGCCAGTTTCCCGACCGCCGCTGCAGACCGGCCGCGATGCAGCGATCTCCCGCCCAGACCTGCACAAACTCGCCATCCGCCCTCAGGCATGCCC
>JAEYQF010000269.1 GCA_023410155.1 Verrucomicrobiota bacterium
TTGGGTTTTCGGGAGAGGACATCGTCGGCCAGTCAGGTTGGGCGCGGCGGGACGAACCGTTCGCGCGCCGGGTGCGGGAGGGACATTGCAAATTGGCCGGCGTGCCGCTGAATCACCGGACGGATGAAGCTCTACTTCATGGGCATTTGTGGGACGGCGATGGGCAACGCGGCGTTGCTGGCGCGGGCGGCCGGTCACACGGTGATCGGCGCAGACTCGGGCATCTACCCGCCAATGAGCGACGTGCTCGCGGCCGCCGGGATCACGGTGTACGAGGGATACGAGCCGGAGCGGCTGGCCGAGCTGGCCCCCGATCTGGTGGTGATTGGCAATGCCATGTCGCGCGGCAATCCGGAGGTCGAGTGGCTGCTCGATACGCGGGCGTTTCCCTTCACCTCGCTGCCGGCCCTGCTCAGCCAGCAGGTGCTGGAGGGGCGCCGTAACATTGTGGTTTGCGGGACCCATGGGAAAACGACCACCACCTCGCTGACGGCTTTCCTGCTCCGCGAGAACGGCCGCGACCCCGGCTTCCTGATCGGAGGCGTTCCGCTCGATCCGCCGGTGGGCAATCATCTGGGCCACCGCGAGGATCCGTTTGTCATCGAAGGCGACGAATACGACAGCGCCTTCTTCGACAAACGTTCCAAGTTCATCCATTACCAGCCGCACATCGCGGTCCTGAACAACCTCGAGTTTGATCACGCGGACATCTTCCGCGACCTGGCGGATGTGATGCGCACGTTCAGCCATCTGACCCGCATCGTTCCACGTTCCGGATACATCGTGATGAATGGGGACGACGAAAACCTACACGCTCTGGGCTCGCTTTCGTGGACGCAGGTGATCCGGGTCGGAGTGGGTGAGGGCAACGACGTTCGGCTGGCCGACTTCAAAGAGTCGCCGGAAGGAGCGACCTTCCGGCTCGTGGTCCGTGGTACGCCGTGGGCGGAAGTGACGTGGACCCAGCCCGGATTGTTCAACGCGCGCAACGCCGCGATGGCCGCTACCGCGGCGGCGCTGGCCCTGTATCCAGGCGACTGGTTCAAACTGGATCTGAAGCCGCTCGCGCGCTTTCGCGGAGTTCGCCGGCGCCAGGAAGTGCTCGTCAGGACCGAGGGACTGACGGTGATCGAGGATTTTGGCCATCATCCGACCGCCTTGGCGGAAACGCTGCGGTCGTTTCGCGCCCGATTCCCCGGTGCCCGGCTGACGGCGGTGTTTGAACCGCGCAGCAACACGGCCCGCACCAAGGCGCTGCAGGGCGGGTTCACCGAGGCGCTCGGCCTGGCCGACGACGTTTACCTGGGAGCCGTCAACCGGGCGGACAAACTCTCGGCTGAGCAGCGGTTTGATTCCGCTGCGGTCGCCGGCGCGCTGAAGCAGCGCGGCGTGGCTGCTTTCTCGGCCGGCGCGAACCAGGATTTATTGCGTATCCTGCAGCAGAATACACTGGAGGCGGAGGCCGGCACGCCGCGGGTTGTGGTGTTCTTCAGCAACGGATCCTTCGACGGGATCATCGCGCAGTACGCCACCGCCGCGCGTCAGCGACGAACGGTGACCGTCTGATCCGCCGTCCGCGTCGCGTCATGTGGGCGGTCAGGCGGAAGCAGGCAGGCGCAGGCGCGCGATGCACCCGCTGCTCTCCGTGCGATTCTCCAGTTCGAGGGAGCCGCGATGGTTCTCGGCGATCTGCCGGCAGAGCACGAGGCCGATCCCGGAGCCTTCCGGCTTGGTCGTGAAGAACGGGACAAAAAGGTTGGTCGCCTGAGCGATGCCGGGGCCGTCGTCCTCAACGCGAATCTCCACGTAGCCGTCGCGCGAATCCCAGCCGAGGCGCACGCCACCGTCGGTTTCCATCGCGGCGTCGACGGCGTTCTTGATGAGGTTGATCAGCACCTGCTCGATCTGGGCGCAATCGCACGACAAGGTGAGGTGCGGCCCGCCGAGAACCCGGACCGGCACGCGTAGTTCCAAGCCCACGACACGGTGCACCATGGAATGGATTTCGCATTCCGACATCACGGGTTGCGGCAGGCGGGCCAGGCGTGAGTAGGCCTGCATGAAGCGACCCAAGCCTTCCGCGCGCGCGGCAATGATGTCCAGGCCCGACCGCATGTCGTCCTCCCAGTCGGCTGCGCGTTGCGGTCGCTTCAGGATCGTGCTGAGGCTGCCCGCGATCGACTTGATGGGTGCGAGTGAGTTGTTGAGTTCGTGCCCGAGCACGCGGACCAGACGCTGCCACGCCTTCAGCTCTTCGGCGCGCAGCGCTTCGCTGAGATCGGCAATCACCACCAGGTTATGCGGCAGGCCGCCTTCACGGAATTGCGTGCGGCGCATGCCCCACCGACCGTTCGCACCCGGGAACTGGGTGGTGGTCAGCACACGCTGGGGTTCTCCCTCGAGCGCCTCCGACAGGCCGATGTCCGTCGCTGAGCGGCCGAGGATGCGTTCGGCCGGGGAGGCGAGCAGTTCCTGACCAGCGCGGTTGACCAGACGGAGCACGCCGCCGCTGTCGAAGGCGAAGATGGCGACGTCGATCTCCTCCATCACGGTGCGCAGCAACGCGGTCGCCTCCATTGCCCCGAGGCGCTGTTCCTGCAGGATCGCGCCGAGCGAGTTGATCTCGGCCATGACGTCGCCCAGCGCGTCATCCCGGCGGGCGCCGCGAGCGCGGATGGAGAAGTCACCCTCGCGGAGCGCTGAGAGCAGATTCGCCATCGTCTGCAGCGGCCGGATCACGCGTTCGCGGGCGGCGGCGGCGAAACCAAACCAAAACCCAAGGATGAACAGACTGTACGTCCATTGCTCCTTCGGCGACTGGTCACCCGCACCCCACAGGTGCCACATCGAAACAATCACCGCCGGCAGCCCGGCCAGCAGCACCGTGTAGAACACGTGCTGGTCATGCGTCAGACGGCGTTTCGGAGGGGACATCGGGGAGGCTTTAGGCGGTAAGCGGAACCCAGCAGTCAATTCTTAAGCCGGCGAATAAATGCGCCGAGTTGCCGCCTCAGCATGTTGGCTGCGATTGAGGCACTGGCACGGCGCAGCTGGCTCGTAAGCCCAAACTGCTCCTCGCGCGGGAAGCCGTGAGTGACCCGATAAACGTGCAACGTGAGTTGATGAGAAGACTGCCAGATCGCGAGGGAACGATAATCCTTCATCTGGAGCCTAACGCCTAAAGCTTAGCGCCTATCGCTGGGCTGCTTCACAGCCCGTATTTCTCCAGGCGGCGGTAGAAGGCGCTGCGGCTGAGGCCGAGTTCCTCGGCGGCGCGGCGGGCGTTGCCGTCGCAGCGGGCGAGGGTCTTCTTGATCAGGAAGGCCTCCACTTCCTCGAGGCTCATGTCGTCGAGGCGCGGCGCGCTGGTGCCGGCGTTCAAGCCGAGGTCGGCCGAGCGGATCGCCTTGCCCTGCGCCATCAACACACCGCGTTCCACGGCGTGGTCGAGTTCACGGACATTGCC
>JAEYQF010000278.1 GCA_023410155.1 Verrucomicrobiota bacterium
CCACGAAGGCCACGGCTCGCTCTTCCGCGCCGCGCGCCGCGAAAACGACGTGGTCTTCGCGACCGTTTTCGTGAACCCCACGCAGTTCGACGAGCAGCAGGATTTCGACAAATACCCGCGCACCCTCGACGCGGATGTCGATCTCATGGCGCGCACTGGAGTCGACGTGGTCCTCGCGCCGAGCGTCGCCGAGATGTATCCCAACGGCACCGACTACAGCGTGCAGGAAGCGAAGTTTTCCCGCGAACTCTGCGGCGCGCACCGCCCCGGACACTTCACGGGCATGCTCACGGTCGTGATGAAGTTGCTCCAGATCGCCGACGCCGAGCGCGCGTATTTCGGCGAAAAGGACTTCCAACAACTCCAACTCATCCGCGGCATGGTGCAGGCGTTTTTCCTGCCGACCGAAATCATCGCTTGCCCGACGATGCGCGAACCCGACGGCCTCGCGATGAGTTCGCGCAACACCCGCCTCTCGCCGACCGAGCGCTCGCTCGCGCCGCTGTTCAACCAAATCCTCCGCCGCGCCCTCACCCCCGACGTGGCCCGCGCCGAGTTGGAAGCAGCTGGCTTCTCGGTCGATTACGTGGAAGATCGCGGCGACCGACGCTTCGGGGCCGTCCGCCTCGGCGCCACCCGGCTCATCGACAATGTCGCGCGGTAACATCCTTCTCTGCCTCAGCGGTTCGATCTCCGCCTACAAGGCGTGCACCGTGATTTCGCGGCTCACCCAGGCCGGCGTCACCGTGCAAACGGCCGTCACACCCGGCGCGCTGCGTTTTATCGGCACCGCGTCACTCGAAGGTCTCAGCGGCCGCCCGGTTTTCTCCGATCTGTGGGAGCCTGGCCGCGCGATGGATCACATCGCGCTCACCCGCGAAGCCGATCTCGCCCTCCTCTGCCCCGCCACGGCCA
Source organism: Verrucomicrobiota bacterium (assembly GCA_023410155.1). Taxonomy (GTDB): domain Bacteria; phylum Verrucomicrobiota; class Verrucomicrobiia; order Opitutales; family Opitutaceae; genus Opitutus. Next base: position 916 of record JAEYQF010000278.1, read on the forward strand.
ACACGATCAACCGCCTCGCCGCCGGCCTCGCCGACGATCCGGTGGGCGCGCTTTTCCTCGCCTGGGAACACGACAAAAAACCGTGGTGGATCGCACCCGCGATGAATCACCGCATGTGGAAACATCCCGCGACCGAAACCTCGCTCGCGAAACTCCGCTCGTGGGGCGCGCGCGTGCTCGATCCGGTCGACGGTCCCCAAGCCTGCGGCGAAACGGGACCCGGCCGCCTTGCCGATCCTGAGCAGATCGCCGCCGACGTGCTCGCCGAGCTCGATCGTCTGCGCAACCGATGAAACTCCTCGTCACCTCCGGGGCCACGCGCGAGCCGATCGACGAGGTGCGCTTTCTCTCGAACGTCAGCACCGGCCGCACCGGCGCCCAGCTCGCCGACGCGCTCGCGAATCGTGGACACACCGTGACGCTTTTCGCCGGCGAAGCCGCCGTCCGCCCCACCGCCACGCCGGACGTCCGCACATTCTCCTCCGCCGAGGATCTCAAAGCGAAACTTCAGCACGCGCTCTCCTCCGGCGCATTCGATGCCGTGATCATGGCTGCGGCCGTCGCCGATTATCGGCCGGCCGAATTCAGCGCCGGCAAACTCTCCTCCGACGCCGACGGCCTCACGATCCACTGCGTGCGGAATCCCAAAATCCTCCCGCAGCTGAAATCGTTTTCGCCGCGCCCGCTGGTCGTGATCGGCTTCAAACTCACCGTCGGTGCCGATTCCTCCGCGCGCGACGCCGCGGTGACCGCACAATTCGCGACCGGCACCGTCGATGCCGTCGTGCAAAACGATCTCACAGAGATCCGCGCCGCCGCACCCGCCGCGCATCCGTTTCGCGTGTTCATCGCGCCCGAGGTCTCGCCGCTTCCGCTCACCGGCGTGCCCGCCCTCGCGCTCGAGTTGGAGCGGATCGTGGCCCGACTCGGTGCGCACTCCGCCGGGGATCGGTCCGCATGAAGTCCCGACTCGAGCCGCACCTTGTCCCGCCCCGGTCCGCACTCGGTCGCGACCCGGTCCGCACTTCGTCCCGAGTCACGCTCGTGCTGAACATCGGCAACACGTCGCTCTTCGGTGGCGTGCAACGCGGGAAAACGCTGCGCATGTTTCGCCTCGCGCAAAACGATCTCGCCGGCCTGCGCGCAGAACTCGCGCGCGCGAAAACCATTTCGTCTGCGGTGCTTTGCTCGGTTGTGCCCAAGCTCACGCCGAAAATCACCGCCCTCATCAAGCGCGGGACCGGCGTCACGGCTCACGTGCTCACCGCCGAGTCGGCGCACGGGCTCACGGTTCGGTATCGCGAGCCGCGAAAACTCGGCACCGATCGACTCGCGGCGGCGATCGGCGCGCGCGCGATGTTTCCCGGAAGGGACGTGGTGATCGTGGATTGCGGCACGGCGACGACGGTGACGGCGCTCACGAGAACAGGTGAAATCGCCGGCGGAGCGATCCTGCCGGGCGCGGGTTTGTGGGCCGAGGCGCTGGCCGGGCGCACGGCGCAGTTGCCCGAGGTAAAACTCCGCCGGCCGCGCACGTCCGCAGGGCGCTCGCCCGAGGAGGCGATTGCGAGCGGGATCTATTTCGGCCATCTCGGCGCGGTGCGCGAGTTGGTGGCACGACTCCGGCGCGAGGTGTTTCGTGGTGCGCAAGTGGTTGTCGTCGGGACGGGTGGCAATGCCGCCCTTTACGCCCGGGAAAAGCTCTTTACCGTGGAGGAGCCCGGTCTCATCTTGCACGGTTTGCTGGTTCAGGCCGGCGCCCTTTCGCATCATGCTTAGAACTTTTCTCCGCACCAAGATCCATCGCGCCACGGTCACGTTTGCCGACGTGAACTACGAGGGCTCGATCTCCATCGACCGGGCGCTGTGCCGGGCCGCGGGGTTGCTCGAGTTCGAGCAGGTGGATGTTTACGACATCACGAATGGCGTGCGCTTCACGACTTACGTGATTTTCGGAGAGCCGGGTCAGATCCAGGTCAACGGCGCGGCGGCCAATCTCGTCAAGCCGGGCGATCTCGTGATCATCGCCGCTTACGCCGCGCTGGAACCGCAGGAAATCGCTCAGCACCGCGCCACCGTCGTGCTCGTCGGCGAGAAGAACACCCTCAAATCCGTCGCAGCCACCGTCGTGCGCGAACCGTGAGGGGCACGCGGGGTTTTTGACGAATCCGGCGCGGGCAATTTGATTGTGGGAATGATTGCCACCGATCCGATCATCGAAGCCGAAGCCGAGCGCCTGCTGGGAGCGCTGATGCACGTGGAGTGCGATCCGCATAGCCGTAAGTGGAATCTGGATACCTGCCGCGAGATCGCGCCGCTGACGCTGGAGATCAACCGGTTGAAGAAGGAGAAAGACGCCGTCATCCTCACCCATTCCTACGTCGAGCCGGAGATCGTTTACGGCGTCGGCGACTTCAAAGGCGACTCCTACTTCCTGAGCCTCAAGGCCAAGGAGGCGAAGGCCAAGGTCATCGTGTTTGCGGGCGTGGTGTTCATGGCGGAGACGGCCAAAATCCTCTCGCCCGACGCGCTCGTCGTCGTGCCGGACCGCCACTCGGGCTGCTCGCTCGCCGACTCGATCACGGGCGAGGACGTGCGCCGCATGAAGGCCGCGTATCCCGACGCCGCGGTCGTGTGCTACATCAACAGCACCGCCGAGGTGAAGGCGGAGTGCGACGTGTGCGTCACGTCAGGAAACGTTTACGACATCGTCGCGAAGCTGCCGCAGCGACGGATTATCTTCGTGCCGGACCGCCTGATGGCGGAAAACATCCGCAGCGAGCTGAAGCGCCGCGGCGTGGACAAGGAGATCATCTCGTCCGACGGCACGTGCATGGTGCACGAGGAGTTCACCGTCGAACAGATCGCCGAGGCGCGGGCGCAGTTTCCCGGTTTGAAAGTCGTCTCGCACCCGGAGTGCACGGCCGAGGTGGCCGCGGCGTCGGATTTCGTCGGCAGCACGGGCGCGATGATGAAATACGTGAAGAGCACGCAGGCTCCGTATTTCCTCATGCTCACCGAGTGCGGCCTCGTCGGGCGGCTCGAAGTCGAGGACCCGGAGAAGAATTTCATCGGCGGCTGCCGGCTCTGCCCCTTCATGAAGATGAACACGCTGGAAAAGGTGCGCGACGCGTTGAAGGCGCCCCGGCCGGACCAGATCGTGACGCTCGACGAAGACCTCCGCCTCCGCGCCGAACGCTGCATCGACCGGATGTTCGAGCTGACCGAGGCCGCCCCGAGCGCGGCCGGCTAAGAGGCTAGAGCTCAGAGCTGAGAGCCTCGAACCCGCGGCTCGCCTTCTTGCTCTCAGCCCTAGACTCTTCGCTCTCAGCTCCTCAGCAACCATGCTCACTCCCCGCACCGAACACCTGATCGACCTCGCGCTCGAGGAGGACGCCGGCCTCGGCGATGTCACCAGCCGCACGATCTTCCCCGCGAACCACACCTCGAAGGCGTTCATCTCCGCCGGGCATGATCTGGTGATCTGCGGGCTCGAGGTCGCCGCGCGCGTCTTCGCCAAGGTCGATCCCGCGCTGAAGGTGCAACTCACCGCGGAAGACGGCGATCGCGTGAAAAAAGGCGGCGTGGTCCTGCGCGTCGCCGGTCCGACCGCGGCACTCCTCACCGCGGAGCGGACAGCGCTCAATTTCATCCAGCGGCTCACCGGCATCGCGACGCAGGCGCGCAAGTTCGCCGCGGCGGTCGCGGGCACGGGTGTCCGGATTGTGGATACGCGCAAAACCACCCCCGCCTGGCGCGCACTCGAGAAATATGCCGTGCGCTGCGGCGGTTGCGTGAATCACCGCTCGTCGCTCGGCGAACACGTGCTCATCAAGGACAACCACATCGCCGCCGCCGGCTCGCTGACAAAGGCGGTGAAGCTCGCCCGCGCCGGTGCCCCGCACCTCGCGAAGATCGAGGTCGAGGCCAAGACACTCCCCGAGGTGAAGGAGGCCGTGCGCGCTGCCGCCGACGTGATTCTCCTCGATAACATGACTCCCGACCAGGTTCGCGCCGCCGTGGCCGCGATCGGCGGAGCGGCCGTGATCGAAGTTTCCGGGGGCGTGAAGTTCGACACGTTGCGCGATTACGCGCTGCCGGGCGTAGACGTGATCAGTATTGGCGCGCTCACGCACTCGGCGGTTGCCGCGGATCTCAGTCTCACGCTCGTCTCTGGCCGCGCGAAGAAACGCTGAGCTGGTTCGGAGACAAACAGAGGGTTTGATCTCCGTGTCCGCTGTGTCTCTGTGGTTCACCGCTAGATGCGCACGCTCCACACCGATTGTCTCGTGATTGGCGCCGGCTTGGCCGGCTCGGCTTACGCGCTGCGTGCCGCGCGCGCCGGACTCTCGGTTGAGCTGCTCTCGCTCGACGGCAGGCTCGCCGCCAACAGCGATTGGGCTCAGGGCGGCATCATCTACGATACCTCGCCGCAGCCCGAACTCTTCGCCCGCGATATCATCGAGGCGAGCGATCACACCGCGAATCCCGCCGCGGTCGATCAACTCGTTCGCGAAGGTCCCGCGGCCGTGAAGGAACTGTTGCTCGACGAACTCGACGTCAGCTTCGACCGGGATCCGTCCGGAGACCTCGATCTCACGCGCGAAGGCGGCCACAGCGCACGCCGCATCATCCACGCGAAGGACACCACCGGGCACGCGATTCTCTCCTCCGTGGCCGACCGTGTGGATCAGACGCCCGGAATCCATCGCCGCCTTGGCTGGGTCGCGGTGGATCTGCTCACACTGTCGCACAACACCGCGGAGACGGCGGACCGCTATGCACCGCTCACGTGCTTTGGTGCTTACGTTTTGGATACAGCGACGGGCGAGGTGCACGCGATCGTGGCGAAAAAGACGATCCTCGCGACGGGAGGCCTCGGACAGATCTTCCTGCACAGCACCAATCAGCCCGGCAGCGTCGGGCACGGCGTGGCGATGGCGTATCGCGTGGGCGCGCGCGTCATCGATCTCGAATACGTCCAGTTTCACCCGACCGTCTTCTTCAAAAAAAATGCCCCGCGTTTCCTCATCACCGAGGCGCTGCGCGGCGAAGGCGCGGTGATCATCAACACGCGGGGCGAACGCATCATGGATGCGATCCATCCGCGCAGTTCGCTGGCGCCGCGCGACATCGTGGCGCGCGCGATTCACCATGAGTTGATGGAGACGGGGGATGCGTGCGCGTTTCTGGATCTGGGCGCGATGAAGCCCGAGTTCATCCGCGAACATTTTCCCGCGATCACCGCACGCTGCGCGGAGCATGGCATCGACATCACGCGCGAGCCGATCCCGATCGTGCCGGCGGCACATTTCTCCTGCGGCGGCGTGCACACCGACCTGCAGGGCCGCACCAATGTCCGGCACCTCAACGCGATCGGCGAAACGGCGTGCACCGGTCTGCACGGCGCCAACCGCCTCGCGAGCACGTCGCTGCTCGAGTGTCTCACGAGCGCGAAATCCACGGCGCTCGCCGACATCGAGGATCTGCGCCGCAATCATTTCCGCCTGCCCGAGCCGCGCGAATGGACGAGCCCGTCGCGCGAACCGGATCCCACGTTGATCCGCCAGGACATGCAGCTCCTGCAAAGCACGATGTGGAACTACGCGGGGATCTTGCGTTCGCCCAAACGGCTGACGCGGGCGCGCCGCATCCTGTTGGAGTTGCGTGAGGAGATTCAGAGTTTTTACCGCGACTGCCGCGTCACGCGCCCGCTGCTCGAGCTGCGCAATGCTGTGCAGACCGCGTTGCTTGTCGTTCACGCCGCTGGTCTGAATCCGCGCAGCAAAGGCTGCCACTATCTGGTCGAGGGCGAGTAGGTCGCGACGACCGCGGTCGCGGCGTCACCCGGAGCAAATAACTGGAGCATCGGAACATCACGGTTAAGGTCGGCGTCACACTCCGGTCTTCCGTTCCCCATGTTATCCGATCTGCGCTATGTGCTGCGCTCGCTTAGGCGCACTCGCGGTTTCACCCTCGTCACGGTCTTGACGCTCGCGCTGGGGATAGGCTCGGCCACCGCGATCTTCAGCGTGGTCGACTGGGTGTTGTTTCGGTCGGTCGATTTTCCAGACGATCTCGTGATCGCCGGCTCCCGGGGGAAGGACGGTCAGTTTCAACCCGCCATCGTCGAGGCCGACCGACAGGTGCTGGCGGGCCTGGAGGACGCGTTTGCCGAAACAGCCGTCGCCGCGCGCCAATCAGTGAACGTCGCCTTCGAGGGTGAGCCCGTTTCCTCGTCCGTGTTCGAGGTCGCGGCCAATTTTCTGCCCGTGTTGGGGATCCAGCCTGCGCGGGGCAGAAACTTCCAACCGGACGACGTGCAGAGCGGACGCTCGGATGTGGTCATCGTCCGACATGAGTTCTGGCGGGAGCACCTTCGCGGAGATCCCGATGCGATTGGTCGCACGCTCGTGGTGGGCGACACAGTGTGCACGATCATCGGCGTGCTGCCGCCGAGGCAGGCGATGCCGGTGTTCTTCCACGCCGATGTGTTCCGGCCCCTCGTCACGAAACCGGATCCGGCAAATCCCTTTAGCCCGTGGTATTTCTTCATTGCGCGACTGCGCCCGGGCGTGTCCATGGCCCAAGCCAGCGAGATCGTGCAGGCGGCGCATTTCGATCCGCCGGCCCGGGTGCAGGCATTTTTCCGCGAACGCACGCGCGTGGTCACGAGCTTGCGTGAGATGCAGCGCTTCATGCGGCCGGAGATCTATTGGATGTTGGTGGGCGCGGTGGGATTTCTCTATGCGATCGCCTGTCTCAACGCCTCGAACCTGATGCTCGTGCGCATGCTGGGCCGGCGGCGCGAATTGAGCATCCGGATGGCATTGGGCAGCAGTCGTAGGCGGCTCGCGCGGCTCTGTTTCCTGGAGGGCTTCGCGCTTTCGCTCGCCGCGAGCATCGCCGCCATTGTCGTGGCGAACTGGCTCGTGCCGCTGCTGATGTCGCTTGCGGAAGCGCAGTCCGCTTTCAACTGGGCTCGCTGGTCTCTCGATTGGCGGGCGACGGCGGTGATGGCCGCGATGGCCATCGGCACGGCCGTCGCGATCGCTCTCGTGCCCGCGCTGCGCCTCGCCGGCACAGACGTGAACGATGGGTTGAAAGAAGGCGGCACGATGCTCGGCGAAAGTCGCCGTCTCGCACGCCTCCGCGGCGGGTTCGTGGTGCTGCAGGCGATGTTTGCGGTGATCCTGCTGGTCGGCGCGGGACTCATGGTGCGCACCTTCGAGCGGTTGGATAAAGTCCCGCTCGGTTTCGATCCCCACCAGCGCATCAAGGCCGCACTGATGTTCCCGCAGGGGCACGTGGCCGGTAAGGACGAACGGCTGGCGTGGTTGCAACAACTCCGGGCACGGCTCGAGCATGTGCCCGGCGTGGCGGCCGCCAGTTACGGCACCGACTCGGTGCTGCCAGGCTACTACTATGCCGGGACCTCGGTGCAGCTGGCGGACGGCACGGAGATCAAGGTGAAGCTCGACTATGTCTCCCCCGGCTTTCTCGAAACCGCCGGGATGACGCTCGAGCGCGGGCGCATGATCGCAGCTCCGGGTGAAGTGTTGCTCAACGAATCGTTCGCGCGAGTCCGCTACGGCGAAGCGGATCCGATCGGTCAATTGCTGCATCCCACGGATACCACGCACGGCACGAGCGGCTGGCTCGTTGTCGGCGTGGTCGCCGACATCCGCGAAACGCTCCGCAGCGCTCCGGGTTATCACGTTTACGCGCCTGAAGTCTGGTGGCCTCCGGCGATGGACACGTTCATCGTGCGGGTAAGCCGCGCGGATGCGGCGATGAGCGCCGCCATCAAGCGCGCCATCTACGAACACGATGCGAAGGTCGTGGCCTACGTGGTGGCTCCGCTCACGGAGGTGCGCAACTGGCAGCACGGCATCGAACGCTTCGTGGCCTCGGTGCTGAAAGTGCTCTCGGGCCTCGCTCTCGCACTCACCGTGGTCGGGCTTTTCTCCGTGCTGCTGTATACCGTGGATTGCCGCAGGGGCGAGTTTGGCGTCCGCCTCGCTCTCGGTGCGACTTCGCGCGACCTGGCTCACCTGGTGCTTCGCCGCGGGCTGCGGCTGACTTCGGCAGGCGTCACGGGCGGACTCGCCGTCGGCCTGGCGCTGACGCGTTTCATGGAGAGTCTGCTCTTCGAAACGACGCCGCACGATCCGCTGATACTCGCGAGCGTGGCCATCGTGTTGCTCGTGGCCGCCGTGATCGCGTGCGCATTCCCCGCGTGGCGCGCGGCCAACACCAACCTCGCGCACCTGCTCCGCGCGCAATGACTCTGCTGCAGGCGTCGCTCCGCGACTGTTTGAGCCCCGTGCATCTTTCCGGCCCCGCAATCGTCGTCTTCCGTATGCTCGTGCCTTTCACCCGGCTGTCCGTTCCCGGACTTTTCCTCCTCATGGCGAGTGTTGTTCCTCTCTCGCGCGGCGCGGATCTCGCGCCCCCGACGTGGCAGCGCGTGCAATGGCACGGCGAGGACTCGCTCACTTCCACCTCGCAAGGCTGGAAAGCCATCATCTCGCTCGTGAGAGCGCGGCTCGTGCACTTCGGCCCCGCCGACCACGAGATCAACCTGCTCTTTGAAACCGCCGATCGCGCGAATCCTGCCGGCTGGGGAGGACACCGTCTGTGGCTCGGAATGCAAAAGGACTGGGCCAGCATCTGGCCGCCGCCCGCCGCGTGGGAAAGCAGTGCGGCCGCCCGCGTGACCGAGCGTTCGGGGCAGTTGCGACTCGAGCTCTCGCCGGTCGATGACGGCTGGCCCGATCTCGTCCGCACGTATCAGTGGCATGGAGACACGCTCGTGTGCGGTGCGGAGTTTCGTGGAGGCTCACGGCCCGCGCAGTTCATTTCGATTTTCCAAGTCCCGCGCACCGCGGAGATTCTCATGCGCGCCGATCCTGGACTCGAGTTGCCCGCCGGCTATGTGCAGCTGCCGTCCGGCGCGGGACCGTTCGCACGCAAGTTCAGCGAAACCGAGCATGTTCAACGCAGCGCGACCGCCGACATCGTGCGCCTCCGCCACCTCGGTCACATCGCCAAGCTCGGCTTTGAACCGCAAACGATCATCGCACACGTCGCGGGCTACACGTTGAGCGTGGGCCGCGGGCCCGAGACCGGCGAACGCGTGGGCGAGCCTGACGAAGGTTTCCATTCGCAGGTTTATCTCGGCCGAGCCGACGAGCCGTTTATCGAGCTCGAGCAACTCACCTCCCTGTGGGCCGGGGGCAAAAACGCGTCCGCCAGCGTTCTCCTCTCCGCGAAGAAACGCTGAAGCCCTCGCCTCGTGGAAAACGAGTGCCACTTCTCGGCCGATCGGCGGCATCGCTACAGCTTGATTCACCGCTGGAATCCGCTGTTCGGCGACCGCCTGATCATGTGGATCGGCCTCAACCCCAGCACCGCGGACGAGGCGCAGCTCGATCCCACGCTTACGCGCATCGCGAGTTTCTCGCGACGCGAAGGTTTTGACGGCTTCTGGATGGCCAATCTCTTCGGCCTGCGCACGCCGTATCCCGAGGAAATGATGAAGGCCGACGATCCGGTCGGTCCGGAAAACGACACCGCCCTCCTCCGCGCCGCCGATCGCTGCGAGCGCATCGTCGCCGCCTGGGGCGTGTGCGGCGAATACCAATCGCGGGCCGATGCCGTGGTTCGCCTCTTCGCCGGCCGCGACCTCTGGTGCCTCGGCACCACGAAGGAGGGCCACCCGCGGCACCCGCTCTATGTCGCAGGCGCCCAACCCCTCGTGCGCTGGACGCCACCTGCTCGGCCCGCCCTCTCCGCGTAGGCAATTGACCGAGCGCGGGACCGGAAAGCTTCCGCGGACCCGCACGCCGTTTTGGCGGTCGGGTGAGACATGCAGATTTCGCTTCTTCGCCCGTCCCTCGCCGCGGCGCTCATCCTGACCCTCGCCGGCTGCTCCTCCGCCTACTACGGCGCCATGGAGAAAATCGGCTTCGCCAAGCGCGACATCCTCGTCGACCGCGTGGAGGAGACCCGCGAAGCCCAAGCCGAGGCCAAGGAGCAATTTGCCAGCGCGCTCGAACGCTTCATCGCCGTTACCGGCGCCGACGTCGGCGAACTCCAGGGCCGCTACGACGCACTCAACAGCGAACTCAAACGCAGCGAATCGCGCGCCCAGGAAGTTCGCGACCGCATCGCCAGCGTCGAGGACGTCGCCGACGCGCTCTTCCGCGAATGGAAAAATGAAATCGGCCAATACACCAATGCCCGCCTGAAAAACGAAAGCCGCCGCCAATACGACGCGACGCGGCGCCGTTACGATGAACTCATGCGCCTCATGCGCCGCGCCGCCGATCGCATGGACCCGGTGCTCGCGACGTTCCGCGACCAGGTGCTCTTTCTGAAACACAACCTCAACGCCCGCGCCATCGCCTCGCTCAGTGCCACGCAGGAGGAACTTCAAGGCGACATCACGCGCCTCATTCGTGACATGGAAGCTTCGATTCAGGAAGCCGATGAGTTCATCCAGTCGCTGCGAGCCGCCGGACCGGTGCAGTAGCCGCGGCGTAACTAGCCGCCCTTGAGGCCGCGTGTCGCCAAACCGCCGGCCGCGAAAACCGAACAAGAGAAATCGGCGCGACTCACGCCGCACCGTGGCGCGTCGTGGTGCGAACCTTGGCTCGACCCGGTCCGAATCCTGGCGCGACCTCGACCGCTCACCGTCTCGACCCGGTGCGGACTTTCGCCCGGCTCGGCAAATGTTTGCACAGGGTCGCATTGGCGAATCGCGACAGGCGTCGCATGGTTCGCGACTCTCCCCTCCCTCCCCATGTTGCGTTCGCTACGATCCCTTGTCCCGTTGCTCCCGCTTTGCGTTTGCGCGCTCACAGTCCGCGCCGACATCGTGCTCTCCGAGCGCGGCTATTTCGAGAAACGCGGACTCGATGTCCTCGTGTTCAGTAATGTTTACGACGGCCTCTTCAGCGATGCGAAGATCGCGGGCGTCGAGCTGATCCATCACGGCATGCGCACCGCCACCAACGGTGACGTGCGTCTCGCGCCGACGCCGGGTCAGTGGGACGCCGCGCCGCAGCTCGTCGAGCGCAAGGTCGATACCGCCGCCGGCGTGATCACCGCGCACATGCGCTACCCGGATCATGACTTCGATTTCACGGTGCGGGCCGAAGCCCGGGGCGACGCCGTGGTGCTTTCGGTGGAACTGCCGAAGCCGGTGCCGACGGCTCTGGTCGGCCGTGCCGGCTTCAATCTGGAGTTTCTACCGCCGGCGTATTTTCGCCGCACGTTTCTGATGGATACACAGAGCGGCAATTTTCCGCTCCATCCCGTCAGCGCGATGACGCAGGGTCCCGACGGCGCGCTCGAGCCGAAACCGCTCGCGACCGGCAAATCGCTGGTCCTCGCTCCCGAGGATCAGCAGCGCCGCGTGCAACTCGTCACCCCCAGCGGGGAGATTTCACTCTACGATGGGCGAAATCAGGCGCAAAACGGCTGGTTCGTCGCACGCACGCTCTTGCCGGCGGATCGCACCGGCCGCGTGGTGGAGTGGACGTTGACGGCGAGCACCGTGCCGGACTGGACGCGTGCTCCGGTGATCGGTCGCTCGCAGGTCGGTTACCACCCCAAGGATCGCAAGGTCGCGATCATCGAGCTGGATCGTCACGACCAGCCGGCTGACACGGTGCGGTTGTTGCGGGTGGAACCATCGGGCAAATTCACCGAAGCGCTCGCCGGCCCGGCGAAGCGCTGGGGCGCGTATCTGCGTTATGAATACGCGACTTTCGACTTCAGCTCCGTGCGCGAGCCGGGCGTGTATGTGATCGAGTATCGCGGCACGCGCACGGCGGCATTCCGCATCGCGCCCGACGCCTACGCGGACATCTGGCACGCGAGCAACGACGTCTATCTCCCCGTTCAGATGGACCACATGTTCGTCAACGAGGGTTACCGCGTGTGGCACGGCGACCCGCATCGCGACGACGCTCGGCAGGCGCCGGTGAATCACGAGCACTTCGATCTCTTCGCGCAGGGGCCCGAGACGGACACACGTTTTCAACCCGGCGAACACATCCCGGGGCTGAACATCGGCGGTTGGCTGGACGCGGGCGATTTCGACATCCGCACCCAGACGAATTACGCGGTCGCACAGCAGCTGGTGCACGCCTGGGAGCGGTTCGGCCCGAAGCGCGATCAAACCACGATCGACCAATCCCGCCGCTACGTGGACCTGCACGTCCCGGACGGCACGCCGGACCTGTTGCAGCAGATCGAGCACGGCATCCTGCAACTGCTGGCGCAGCATCGCGCCGTCGGGCACGCGATCAACGGCATCGTTGAACCCGATCTCGGCCAATACACGCACCTCGGCGATGCGGCTTCGAAGACCGACGGGCTCATCTACGACGCCTCGATGAAGCCCGGCCAATCCGACGGCCAACGCAGCGGCACGCCGGACGATCGCTGGGCCTTTACGACCGAGACCTCCGCGCTGAACTTCGGCTCGGCGGCGGCCCTCGCGGGCGCCAGTCGGGTGTTGCGCGGCTATCGCGACGAACTCGCCGAAGAGTGCCTCTCGGTCGCCCGCAGCGTGTGGGAGCGGGAGCATTCGCGTCCACCGAAGCTGTTCCGACATGGCAACACCACCGGCGGGCCGGTCGAGGATGAAGAGTTTCGCGCGGCGGTGGAGCTGTTGCTCGCGACTCGCGAGGCGAAGTATGGCGAGCGGGCGCAGGCGCTGTGGCCGAAAGTGCTCGAGCGCATGGAAGCCAACCTCCCGCACGCGATTCGCGCACTGCCGCATCTCGGTCCGAAGTTCCGCGAGGAACTCGCGAGCGCAGCGCGAGCGTTTCGCGACCAGGTCGCCGAGCTGCGGAAACAGAATCCCTATGGCGTGCCGATCCACACCGGCGGATGGGCGGGCAGCACCCAGGTGATGCGGTTCGCCAACGCGGCGTATCTCCTGCACCGCGAGTTTCCCGAGATCGTGAGCGAAGAGCCGGTGTTCGACGCGCTACACTACCTCCTCGGCCGCCATCCCGGTTCGGAGCTCTCCCTGGTGTCGGGCGTGGGCACGCAGTCGAAGGAAGTGGCTTATGGCAGCAACCGCGCGGATTTTTCGTTCATCGCGGGCGGCGTCGTGCCGGGAATCTTGATCCTGAAACCGGATTTCCCGGAGAACAAAGAGGACTGGCCCTTCCTGTGGGGACAAAATGAATACGTCGTGAACGGCGGGGCCGACTTCATCTTCCTCGCTCACGCGGCGCACGATCTCGCGACGAAGCGGAAGTGAGGGATGCGAGGGGAGCTGCCGCCACTGAACGCGTGGCTCCCTCCGCGCCTTTCGCGTAAGGCTCTTCCGAGAAGAAGAATTTCTGCCTCACGCCGCGGGCGCTAAGAACGCATAACCGGACTTCTTCGGCGCGGTTTAGTTGGCGCGGAGGAGCTCGAGCATCGCGCGGTCGAGCAGGTGGCCGTGGAAGTTCTCATACTTCACGTCGGCACGCTTGCTGTCGACGGGGCCGAAGCTGCCGCGGAGGTTCCACATTCCCCAGCCCCAGCCCGCTTGTTTCCAGAGCGGGAGCAGGTCGCCCAACCATGCCAGCACGGTCCGATGCGGCGTGCGGTTGTGTGCACCAAACTCGCCGACGTGCACGCCGACGCCCATCGCCTCGAGTTCCTTCCACGGGCGGATGAGCTGGTGCTGCAATCGCGCGGTGTTCCAGTCGCCGGTGAGCACCGGACCGTCAGCGAGGCGCTGGATGATTTCGTTGTCGGGATAATAGCTCTTGAATTGCTGCATCGCCTCGCGATCGGCTGCGGCGCTCTCGGGTGTCGCCGTCGACGGCCACGTGGGTTCGGGCCAGGATTCGGAGCCGGCCACCCACTCGGCTTTCCAGTGCGAGATCGGAAACGGTTCGTAGCCGCGCGTGCTTTGCGCGATGCCGAGCTGCGCGAGCATCGGCACGGGCACGCGTCCCCAATAGAGCCCGTCGGCGATCACGAGGCGATCCGGGCTTTCCTCGCGGATGCCCTCGACGAGTGACTTGGCGACGCGAAAATAAGTCGCGTCGTCGAGAAACTCCGTGTCGCTTTTCATCGCGGGCTCGTTGACGAGGTCAAAGCTGAGCCGGTCGTTGGGAACGTCTTTGTAGCGCTGCGCGAAATGGCGCCAGTGATACACACAAGCCTCGAGGGCCTCGGTGTCGCTCCAGAGGTTGAACGGCTCCTTTTGCGACGCGTCGACGGAGTAGCCGGGAGCGCGGTGGAAGTTGAGGGAGACATGGATGCCGTAGCGGCGGCCAAACTCGATCGCCTCGTCGATCTCCTTCATCACCGGCTCGCGGATCTCTCGCCAGTTCTGCGGGCTCGACCAGCAGTGATACGACATCGGCAGGCGCACGAAGTTGAAACCCCACTCCGCGAGCCACGCGAAATCCTGCTCGCGGAAACGCGTGTTCTCGACCGCCGCGATGAATTTTTCGAGGAGGTTGAAACCGCGCCAGCGCGGGAGCTTTTGCGGCGTGGGCATCGGGAGCTTCGGTGACGCCGCCGTGGCCTGGGCGGCGAACGTGGGCGGTTGAATCAAGGTGGCGGCGGGGG
>JAEYQF010000286.1 GCA_023410155.1 Verrucomicrobiota bacterium
GTGCGCGCTCGTGCAGAATTCGTGGGCGAGGGTGTCGATCCGCATCGCAAGTATGGTTGGATGGCGCGCGCGGGCACGGAGGCGGACGCGGCGTATGTGGATGCATGCGTGCATGGCGACGGGCTGACTTCTCTGCAGTTTCGTCGGACCAAGGGCGCGCCCACGGAGCAGATCGTGCTCGACCTCACCGGCGGTGACGTGATCCAGCTCGAGCGACGCGGCGACGTGTTCGTGTTTTCGTCGGCGCGCTATGGCGAGACGTTCGCGAGCGCGCAACTCGAGTTGCCGCTCGGCGAGGAGTTGCAGGTGGGACTTTTCCTCTGCTCGCACGACGCGACGGTGAAGGAGGAGGCGATCTTCAAGGACGTGCGTATCATCCGGCCGGCACCGGTCGGGTTTCGCCCGTATCGGGACTACATCGGCAGCCAGCTCGAGATTCTCAACGTCCACACCGGCAAACTCGAGGCGGTGCATCGCTCGGCGGAACCGTATGAGGCGCCGAACTGGATGCTGGATGGCCGCACGCTGATTCTGAACGTGAGCGGCAGCGGCCCGAACAAAGGCGTGTTGCGCACCTACGATTTGAAGACGGGACAATGGGCGCCGCTCGACACCGGTTTCGCGGTAAAGAACAACAACTACCACGTGCTCTCGTTCGATGGTCGTCAGCTCGCGATCAGCCATCACAGTGCAGACGACGATGGGCGCTCGGTGGTGTATGTGATGCCTGCGACCGGCGGCACGCCGCGCCGCATCACGCCGAAGTCGCCCTCGTATTTGCACGGTTGGTCGCCGGACGCGCAGTGGCTCGTCTACACCGGCGGACGCAAGGAGCGCGCCGACGGGCCGGACAAATACGACATCTATAAGATCCCCGTGAACGGCGGAGACGAGGTGCGGCTCACCGACTCTCCGGGCTTGAGCGATGGGCCGGAGTTTTCGCCGGACGGACAATGGATTTATTTCAATTCCACCCGCAGCGGACTGATGCAGCTCTGGCGCATGCGGCCGGATGGCTCGGGGCAGGAGCAGCTCACGAATGACGAATTCAACAACTGGTTTCCGCACCTCTCGCCGGATGGGAAATGGCTCGTGTTCATTTCCTACGGCCAGGACGTGCGGCCCGACGATCATCCCTACTACAAGCACTGCTACCTGCGCATCATGCCGGCCAACGGCGGCTCGCCGCGTGTGATCGCCTACGTTTACGGCGGGCAGGGGACGATCAACGTGCCCTCGTGGTCGCCCGACAGCACGCGCGTGGCGTTCGTGAGCAATCTCCAGGTGGAGTGATCGCCGCGTCCCCGTTTTAGTTGCGGGTCGATCGGCGCTTCAATGTGCGCCCTTCGACCCAGCGACTCTCCACGAGCTCGATGCGCGGGTGCTCCGGGATGCCGAAGTCCTGATTCATGATGCGCGACACGAGCAGCTCCACGGCCCAAGCGCCCATGAGCGCTTGATTCTGCTCCATGCCGGAGAGAGGCGATCCGGCGAGAATCTGGGTGACGGCAGCGACACCCAGATCGCGCGGCACCCGGACGCCGTTGCGCTGCAGGACGTGCACGAACTCGTCCACGACATCGTAGAGATGCACGAAGATGATCACGTCCGGCTCGTGCGCTTCGAGCCACGCCAGCAGCGGAGTTTCTTCGACCCGGTTCATGCGCAGCACGGGGATGGTGAGCGGCGAGCCGAACGCGTGTTCGCACCAGCCGAGATAGGCGCTCGTGTAGGCGTAGGCGCTGCGTCGTTCCTCATAGAGTCCGAGCACGAGGCCGGGCCGACGGTAGCCCATCGCCCAGACGCGATCGAGCGTGCGGTAAAGATCGCTGAAAAAGTGGCTCATCACGCGGTGCAGCGGCGTGCGAATGCTCAGGCCTTGCGCGACGATCGCGTAGTGGTCGAGTTCGGAGGGAAAGTCCTCGAGCAGATTGGGACTGCCGAAACAGAGCAGGCCGTTGATGCCGCGCGTGTCGAGGATTCCGCGAAAGCGGCGATAGGTCATGCCCGGCGCTCGCAACCAGAGCGGTTCGAGTCGGTAGCCCAGCTCGCCGGCGCGTTGGTCCATGCTTTGGTAGATGCGCGAGAGATGCTGGGATTTTTCCCACGGCCGCGGTGAATCGTAGAACGAGATCACCGCGAAGCACGCTTCGCGAGCGCGCGTGCCGCTAAGGCGCAGCCGGCTCATGGCCTCGGTGAGCCTTGCGTCGGGGCGATAGCCAATCTTCTCCGCCTGCGCGACGACCCGCGCGCGGGTTTCGGCGGGTATCTTCGGGCTGCGGCGCAACGCCAGCGAAACGGTGGCCGGGGAGAGTTTCAGAGCGGCGGCGATGCGATAGACGCTCATGGGGTCAACGTTGACTAAACGAGTTTTTGCCCGGCGCGCGAGGCGGTGCGATCGATTCGCCGCCCGGTCTTCCAGCGCTGGCGGTTCCTACCCCCGAACGTCAACCCCACCACACTGAACCCCTGCTTGGGCCCGTTTTGTCCGGAGCCCGGCAAACGCATCGTATGAAGACTACGACTCGATCCCGCCTGCTCCTTCGCGTGCTCCTTGCGGGCAGCGCCTGCGCCGTGACTCTGTCCGCGCAAACGACAACTCCTCCTGCCAACTCCGGCGAAGACGAACTGGTGGTGCTGACGCCCTTTGAGGTCAGCACCGATGCTTCGGTGGGTTACCAGGCGACGGAAACTCTCGCCGGCACGCGGATTCGCACGAACCTCGCCGACGTCGGTTCGGCGATCTCGGTGGTCACGCGCGAGTTCCTCGCGGACATCGGTGCGACGGACAACAGCACGCTGCTGCAATACACCACCAACGCCGAAGTGGCCGGCACGCGCGGCACCTACGCTGGTCTCGGTAACGGCACCACGGTCGACGAAATCGGTCTGCTGCGCGCACCCGCCGGTGCGCAACGCGTGCGCGGCCTCGCGGCGGCGGACAACACGCGCGACTTCTTCGTCACCGATATCCCGTGGGATTCCTACAACGTCGATCGCATCGACATCCAGCGCGGGCCCAACTCGATCCTCTTCGGCCTCGGCAGCCCGGCCGGCATCGTCAATGCCGCGATGCGCAATGCCGAGTTCCGCACCCGGCACTCGGTGGAGTTCCGCGTGGGCTCTCATGGCAGCCTGCGCACCTCGATTGACCTCAACCAAGTGCTCATCCCGAACAAACTCGCGATCCGGCTCGATGGCCTTTGGAACGACGAGAAGTATCGCCAGGAACCGGCCTACCAGGAGGACAAGCGTCTTTACGGCGCGATTCGCTTCGATCCGGATCTGTTTCGTCGTCGCGATTTTCACACGAGCATCCGTGCGAAATACGAGCACGGTGAAATCGATGCGAACCGTCCCCGCATCGTTCCGCCCGCCGACAGCATCACGCCGTGGTTCCGCGATGTGGACACCACGAGTCTCAATGGCGGCGTGGGCAAGCTCGCCATCAACAACGGCTACGAAATCGGGGCGAATGCCGCGGGCGTGAATCCGTGGCTCAGCGCGGGCCTCGCGAATCAGCAGCAGCCGATCTGGTTCATCGAGGGTGCCACGGATGAACTCCACCGCGTTTACGGCGGCTACGTGAACACCGGCGCGCGCAACGCCGACGGCACACTCCGCGGTGCGGGCGATTCGATCGTCGGGCAACGTTACTCCGACCAGTTCTTTGGGCTCGGCAGTCTCGCCACGTATGCGACCAATGCGCGCCTCCCCGGGTATCAGTATGGTCAATACCGGCAGGCTTCGCTGCGCGATCCGAGCGTGTTCGATTTCTACAACAAGCTGATCGATGGGCCGACCAAGACTGAGTTCGAGCAGTGGGACGCCTACAATCTGGATTTCTCCCAAACTGCGTGGGACGACCGCCTCGGTCTCCAGCTCAGCTACGATCGCCAGAAATACGAGCGCGGCGGCCAGTCCCTGCTCGGCAATCCCGCGATCACGATCGACGTCTTGCAGAACTTTCAGGATCTCACAGCCAACCCGAACTTCGGTCGCCCTTACATCGTCGGGGGGCCCGGCACGGGCACTTCCTACGAGAGCGATCGCGAATACACCCGCGCTTCGCTCTTCGGCGAACTCCGCGCGCGGGACGTGTTGGAGAACGAGTTTCTCGTGAAGCTGCTCGGCCGTCACCGCTTCAATGGTGTCTACAGCGGCGAGACCTACCGCACCGAGAACCGCGCCTGGCGCATGTATGCTCACGGGCAGGATTGGGCCGGCTACTGGAATCGCACCGATGGCAGCACCTCCGACTTCAAGGACCGTCCGCCCGTGGGCGTCATCTACCTCGGTTCTTCCCTCGCGAATGCCTCCTCGGCGGCCGGTGCAAATATCGCGAACATCGGCGCGCCCATCGCGCTGCGTGACGCGCCGATCTATCACTTCGCCTCCACGTGGACGAACCCCGCCGGCGTGAACTTCGCGGATCCCTGGACAGTGCCGGACAACCTGATGCCGATCTTCGATCCCGCCACGGCGGTTTCGCAGAACTCCAATCCGGCCAACTACGTGGGTTGGAACACCGGCATCGACGCACAACTGCTGCGGTCGGAACTCGGCAACAATGAAGCGCTTCTCACCAACGCGCAAAAATCGCTGCGCAAGACCAAGTCCTTCGCGGGTTCGTGGCAGGCCTATCTGTGGAACGACGCCATCGTGCCCACGTTCGGCTGGCGCTACGACGAGGTGCGCGGGAAGGCCGTCAGCGCCGTCGGTCAGGCGCTCAACCGCAACATGCTCAACCTGAGCCCTGATGTTTACCGTCTCCCTGACGACTATCCACCCGAGCAGATTTTCAAGGATCACTCCACCAGTGGCGGCATTGTCGTGCACTTGAACAAGCTCTTGGGGAGCCGCGATCCGCTCCCGCTGAACGTCAGCCTCTCCTACAACAAATCCGACAACTTCCAGGTCACGGACACGCGCCGCGACATCTATGGCCGCGCGATCGGCAATCCGACCGGCAGCACCAAGGACTACGGTGTGCTCCTCTCCACCAAGGACGGCAAATACTCGTTCCGCGCCGTGAAATACGAATCCCAAGTCGCGAACGCCAGCACCCAGCTCGACCTCTCCGGCCTCTCCGGCGCGATCGCGCAGGGCCTGAAGTTCCGCAATGTCTTCCTGTATCGGATGGCTGGATACACCTGGGATACGCGCGAGCAGACCAACCTCACGCCGGGCCAGCGCTACTTCTGGACACCGGCCTACCTCGATGCCTCCGGCCGCCCGGTCGCCGATCTCGACGGCAATCCCTCGCCGGTGCCCGCCGGCTCCACGCTGGAGAGCCAGGCACAGGCGGATCAGCACCGCGACGCCTCCATCCGCGCCTGGAACGACATCCAGGCGTGGCTCTCCGACAAGGGCTACTTCAGCGCGTGGGGTTATACGCCCACCACGCCCTCGGCCCTGACGGATCGTGCGACCTACGAAGACACCCTCGTCGGCATGGATCCCGCCGAGCAGTATCGGCCGGAGCTCGCGACGCTCTATAGCTACGCCCCCATCGCTCCGCCGGGACTCTCCGTCACCGCCGACACGCAGACGAAGGGCTACGAATTCGAACTCACGGCCAATCCGCTGCCGAACTGGCGTCTGGCGTTTAACGCGTCCGAGACGAAAGCCGTGCGCACCAACGTCGGTGGCCCGATCCTCGACGAGTTGGTCTCTTACCTCGATGAGCAGATGGCCGGCGTGGCGGGCGATATGCGGCAGTTCAACGGCAACTACGTTCCCACCAACGAGGTTCGCCAGAACTGGGCGAACTGGCGCGGCCAATACACGTTGCTCAAGTTGCAACAGGGCGCCTCCGCCCCGGAGATCCGCCGCTGGCGCTTTAACTTCGTCACGAACTATACGTTCCGCGAAGGTTTCCTCGACGGCGTCGGCATCGGCGGCAGCTACCGCTGGCAGGACAAAGTGGTCATCGGCTATCCCGTGCTGCCGGGTGAGAACAACCAGGCGAGCTTCGACCTGTCGCGCCCCTATTACGGGCCCTCCGAGGACGCCATCGACCTCTGGCTCAGCTATGAACGTAAACTCACGAAGCGCATCGACTGGCGCATCCAGCTCAACGTGCGCAATGCCTTCGCGAAAAAGGACCTCATCCCGATCTCCGTGCAGCCCGACGGACAGACGTGGGCGGCAGTTCGCATCGCGCCGCTTCAGGAGTGGTTCATCACGAATACGTTCTCGTTCTAGTTGAATGCATGGGCACCCGGCTACGCGCGATTGGGCCGGGTGCCTTTTTTCTGTCGGCAAACGTTAGACCCGCCGGTGTAGTGTCTGCCCGGTCGCGGCGATCCCGCTGGGCGACGCGGTGCGCCGGACCGCAGCTTTTTCTCCCTCATGTATCAATGCTTTCCCCCGATCGCCGGCTGGTCGCGCGTGCTGTTCGCCGGACTGTTTTTCGCCGCCGGAGCAGGTTTCGCGGGCGCGGTCCCTGAGCTGCGTTCCAAGGGCGACACCCGCCAGCTCCTGGTGGATGGCCAACCGTTTCTCGTGCGCGGCGGAGAAGTCGGGAACTCCAGCGGCGAGCCGGACTACCTTCGTCCGTTCTGGCCGAAACTGCAGGCACTCCACCTCAACACCCTCGTGGTCCCGCTCTACTGGGATCAGATTGAACCGGAGGAGGGACGCTTTGATTTCGCCACGCTGGACGGCCTGCTGGCCGATGCCCGCGCGCACGACATGCGGCTCGTGCTGCTCTGGTTCGGCTCGTGGAAGAACAGCATGTCGTGCTACGCCCCCGCTTGGGTGAAGCGCGATGTGGCGCGTTTTCCGCGCAGCGTCGACGCGTCCGGCCGCACCGTTGAGATCCTTTCGCCGTTCTCCGCCGCCAATCGCGACGCCGACGCGCGCGCCTTCGCCGCGGTCATGCGACGTCTCCGCGAAGTGGATACGCAGCACACGGTCGTGATGATGCAGGTCGAAAACGAGATCGGCATGATTCCGAGCGCGCGCGATCACAGCGCCGAGGCTGACCGGCTCTTCGCCGGCCCAATTCCTGAAGAACTGGGCCGCTACCTCGCCGAACATGCCGATCGTCTGGTGCCCGAGTTGCGCGACCGCTGGCGCGCCGCGGGTGCGAAAACCGAAGGCACGTGGACCGAAGTGTTCGGCCGGGATGATCTCGCCGCCACCGAGGAGATCTTCATGGCGTGGCACTTCGCACGCTACACCCACGCGGTCGCTGCTGCCGGCAAGGCCGAGCTGCCGCTGCCGATGTTCGCCAACGCCGCGCTGATCCGTCCCGCGTTTCGACCCGGACAGTATCCGAGTGCGGGCCCGCTACCGCACCTGCTCGACCTCTGGCGCGCGGCTGCGCCAGCGATCGATTTCATCGCGCCGGACATCTATTTTCCGAACTTCGCCGAGTGGGCCGACCGCTACGCGAAACACGGCAACCCGCTCTTCGTGCCCGAGGCACTGCGCAACACCGACGCCGCCGCCAACGCGCTCTACGCCTACGGCGAGCATGGCGCGATTGGTTTCTCGCCCTTTGGGATCGAGTCGATCGAGGCGCAGCCCGCGCGGATGCTCACCGGCGCCAATGACCTGGTGCGCCAGCTCACGCCGCTGATCCTGCAGCACACCGGCGAACGCACGATGATCGGCCTTCTTCCGCCGGCGGCCGAGCAGCGCAAGCCCCACGAACGCGCGTTCGGCGGCGTGGTGCTTAACATCACTTACGAACGCCTCGCCGCTCCGTCGCTGGCCGACGGCGTGATCAACGAAGCAGGCGACCGCTCCGCCGACCGCACGATTCTTCCCGCCGCCGCGATCGCCTTTCAAACCGGCCCGGACGAGTTCGTCTTCGGCGGCATCGGCGTCACGATCACGTTCTCGTCCGAAAACGCGCGCGAGCACATCGGTCTGCTGAGCGTCGAGGAGGGTCGCTACTTCGGCGGGAAATGGCAGCGCACCCGCTGGCTCAACGGCGACCAGACGCATCAAGGGCGCCATGTCCGGCTCGAGCCGGGTCGATTCGTCATTCAGCGCGTAAAGCTCTATCGATACCGCTAAGAATTCCGTGATTACATCCTGCCAAAACCCGCCCGCGGTGGTTTCTCGCCGAGAGGAGAACCTTCCCCAACGAGACTTCCTGAGCCGCAGCCTTGCCGTGTTTGCTCTCCTGGCGGCCAGCACGCTGCGGGCTGCGTTGGGAGACGTCTCGATTCTCAGCGAATCTGGCGAGCCCGGCGCGTTCCCGCTTGTGCAGGCTGGACGTGCCGCCGAGCTTCGCGTCGATGAACGCGACTGGCCGGGCGTGCGTCGCGCCGCGGCCGATCTGCAGGCCGACATCGAGCGTGTCAGCGGCGCGAAGCCTACGCTGCGCATCGACGGCCCGGCGTCTGCGACACCGGCCACGGTGTTGATCGGCACGCTCGGCCGCAGTCCGGCCCTCGACGATCTCGTCGCGCGCGGCAAGCTCGACGTGCGCGGCATCGCGGGCCAGTGGGAGAGCTTTCTCATCCGGGTGGTGGCCGAGCCTGACGCGGGCGCTGCGCCCGTCCTCGTGATCGCGGGCAGCGACAAGCGCGGCACGATCTACGGCCTCTATGAACTATCCCAACAGATTGGCGTATCGCCGTGGTTCTGGTGGGCCGATGTGCCGGTTCGTCGCCGCTCGGAGCTTCACATCGCGCCGTCGGGCCTGACGGTCGGGCCGCCGGCGGTGAAGTATCGCGGCATCTTCCTCAACGACGAGGCGCCCGCGCTCACGGGCTGGGCGCACGAGAAGTTCGGTGGTTACAATGCTGCGTTCTACACGAAGGTCTTCGAACTGCTGCTCCGCCTCCGCGCCAACTATCTCTGGCCGGCGATGTGGAACAGCGCGTTCAACGAGGACGATCCGGAGAATCCGCGGCTGGCCGACGAATACGGCATTGTGATGGGCACCTCGCACCACGAGCCGATGATGCGCGCGCACCAGGAGTGGGGCCGTCATGGCCGTGGCGAATGGAACTACGATGCGAACGCCGACGAGCTGCAGCGCTTCTGGACCGAGGGCATGCGCCGCAATCGCGAGTTCGAGAACATCGTCACCCTGGGCATGCGCGGCGATGGCGACATGCCGATGTCGGAGGAAAGCAATGTCGCGCTTCTGCAGCGCATCGTGTCCGATCAACGCGCGATCCTGGCTCGCGAGGTCAACCCGGAGGTCACGCGCGTCCCACAGCTCTGGGCGCTCTACAAGGAGGTGCAGGAGTATTACGAGAAAGGCATGCGGGTGCCCGACGACATCACGCTGCTGTGGTGCGACGACAACTGGGGCAACATCCGCCGCCTGCCCACGCCCGCGGAGCGCGATCGCGCGGGCGGCGCCGGCGTCTACTACCACTTCGACTATGTCGGCGGACCGCGCAGCTACAAATGGCTCAACACGATCCCGATCACGAAGGTCGCCGAGCAGATGCACCTCGCCTGGCGTTACGGCGCCGACCGGATCTGGATCGTCAATGTCGGCGACCTGAAGCCGATGGAGTTCCCGATCGAATTCTTCCTTTCCTACGCGTGGGATCCGGCGCGCTGGCCGGTGGACCGCACGGCCGATTTCGGGGAGGCGTGGGCCACACGTGAGTTCGGCGCCGAACACGCGCGCGAGATCGCGGCGCTGCTCGCCGCGTATCCGAAATACAACTACCGTCGCAAGCCCGAGCTGCTCTCGCCGGAAACCTACAGCGTGGTGAACTACGACGAGGCGGACCGGATCGCCGCCGCGTGGCGTGAACTCGTCGCGCGCGCCGAGAAAATCCGCGCGGCGCTGCCGCCCGAGACCCACGACGCGTATCATCAGCTTGTGCTGCACCCGATCAAAGCGTCGGCCACGGTGAACGCGATTCACCGTCACGCCGCGCGCAACCGGCTCTTTGCGCACCAAGGCCGCGTGAGCACCAACGCCGAGGCCGAGCGCGTGCGTGCGCTCTTCCGTGAGGATGCCGCACTCACCCGCTTTTGGGACGAGGATTTTGCCGGCGGCAAATGGCGTCACCTGATGGCGCAGACGCACCTGGGCTACACCCTCTGGCAGCAGCCGATCGCGAATGCCATGCCCGCGGTGACCGAAGTGCAGCCTGCGCGTGGAGCCGTGCTCGCTCTCGCCGTTGAAGGCGATCCGGACGCGCGCCCCGGCGACTATCCCGTTTCGGCGGTCGCGAAACTTCCTCCACTTTCCCAGGCCGGGCCAGCGACGCGCTGGTGCGATGTGTTCAATCGCGGCACGCAGCCCGTGCGCTTCGTCGTGGAGCCCACTTCGCCGTGGATAAACGTCTCCACGAAATCCGGCGAACTCGGTCCTGACGTGCGGGTGCAGGTGTCGATCGACTGGTCAAGCGTGCCGACCGACGAAACGCGGGGGAAAATCTTGGTCAAAGCTGTCGAGCCGCAGGGCAACGTGCTGCAGATCGACGTGCCGCTCGAGCGCACGCCGGCCGACGCGCGGGGCTTCCTGGAATCTGACAACGTGATCGCGATCGACGCGCCGCACTTCCAGCGCGCGCATGCTGCCGACGGCGTTGAGTGGCGCACACTGCCGGAC
>JAEYQF010000292.1 GCA_023410155.1 Verrucomicrobiota bacterium
TCCGGATCCTGTGCGCACGGATGGCATCACCGCCATCGTGGGTGTCACGTCTGGTAGGCCTACTTTTCCCTGTCCAGTTCTCTCACCCCGCCGTGGCTCGGTCGCGGCGTGTTTTGTTTTTCCCGCAAGCGGACGCGTCCGAGCGAAAGATCGGTGAAGTCGTTCACGATCCCTTCATGCGGCCGGTCCTGTTTGTAGATTTCGAGAATGCGGGCGTGCTCGTGGTCG
The DNA here is from genome assembly GCA_023410155.1 of Verrucomicrobiota bacterium. Classification (GTDB taxonomy): domain Bacteria; phylum Verrucomicrobiota; class Verrucomicrobiia; order Opitutales; family Opitutaceae; genus Opitutus. The sequence goes on from JAEYQF010000292.1 coordinate 229, forward strand.
CTCGTCGGAAAAATACGAGGGGGCTCGCCGGGCAGGAAAATGCCCGTGTAGGCACGGCGACGGTCCACGAGGCGACGTATGACGATCATGGGGCCGGCGACGCGGTGCTCGGTTCGTCCATGAGCGAGAAATGTCGCAGCGAGGTGTGCACCGGACCTGCCGGCCGCAATTCGCTCGAGAGAAGCTCAAATGAGCTCACGCGGAAGGGCGCTGCGGCGAACTCCCGGTGTTGCTCGAGCCACCGGCGCACATGCCCGCCGCCCGGCGGATCGCAGCGGCCCAATGTGATGTGCGGTGAGAACGTCTTCACGTCCAGGGGATGCCCGGCCTGCAGGATCGTATCGTCGATGCGCTGGCGGAGTTGGTGAAGGCGGGGATGTCCGCGCCCCACGCCGACCCACAGCACGCGGGGCGGGCGATCGGGCGGGAACGCGCCCACGCCCTCCACCGGCAGCACAAATGGCTCCACGCGCACGCGCGCGAGTGCTGTCTCCAGTTCTTCGATACGCGCCGAATCGACATCGCCGAGGAAACGCAGCGTGAGATGCAGTTGCTCCGGCCGTGTCCAGCCCACGTCGGGCAGACGCGGCGACAGCAGCGTCTCGATTTCAGCCCGGATGGGTTCCGGCAGCGGTAGCGCGATGAAAAGGCGTCGGCTCGGCATGCCTCAGCCAACTCGCCCCGGCGGATTCCTCAACTCCAGTTGAAGTTGAAGCTGATGCTGATCCGCTCCTCCTCGACGCGATTTGCCGGCACCTCATGGCGGAGCCAGCTTTCGAAGAGGATCACGTTGCCCGCCTCGGCGGGATAGACGATGTGAGCGCGATCCTGCTCGGGCGTGTCGGGGAGTTTCGGCGGCGCGGCCATGAAACGATCGAGACGCGGATCCTCGAACTTCAGGCCCGGGCAACCTTTCGGTGTCGCGACGTAATAGGTGCCGCTGATGAACGACAACGGATGCAGGTGCAGCGAGTGCGCGGCGGTCGGCGGCATGATGTTCACCCAGCAATCGGTCATGAAAATCTGCCGTCCGCGCAGGTCCATCGAGAGCGCCTTGGCGAAGGCGCGCACGTGGCGCGTGAGCTTTTTCTCGAGATCGGCAAACGCACTCGAGAAGCGGTGGAGCTCGTTCATCGAAGCGTAGCTCGTGTAGCCGCCCGGGTAGTTTTTCGCCGACCATTTCCGGCCCGCCGTATCGAACTCGCGCAGCTGGCGGCACTCGGCCGCGAGGTCGCTATTGAGTCGGGCGAGGCCGCTCTTCTGCAGCGGTTCGCAGTAAATGTAGGTGGGAAACCACGCACGTGTGGACATGGGTGCAACGTGACGAGAGCGCGCGGCAGAGTCGAGAATGCGCTCTGGCCGGGGGAGCGAGGCCTCCGCATGGGCCGTTATCCAGACTTATGACGTGACAGCGAACTTGTGTGAAAATGCCCAATGTGTGCAAATGAGGTGCCCATTGTGGCTGCCGCCATCCTGACCTGTGGCCTGCAGCCGTGACCACCGATGAGCACCAGCACACCGAGCAGCTACCTAGATCAACTTATCGAAAACACGCTTAGAACGACCCACCAACGGGTGACTCCACTCCGGTTGGACGGTCGTATCTATTGGCTGAAGCGAGCCGCGTCCGCCCGTCTGGGTTGGGGGCATCGATTGCAACGATCGCTCGCCGCGATCCTGCCGTGGCCGAAGCTCCTGAGCTTCACCGCGGTCGTCGATGCGCGTGGCGCTCTGCATCGCGAAGCGCGAATCATCGAGCGATTGCGCAAGAAAGGGGTGACAGTCCCTGAGGTGGTTTTGCGCGGCCCGGACTGGCTGTTGTTGAGCGACCTCGGTTTGTCGCTCGAGCAGCGTCTGCTCGCGGCGCGCACGCGCAGCGAGGTGATTGCGCTCGCCCAGGCGGGTGCGTCGGCGCTGCGCAAGCTGCACGCGGCGGGCGGGTGGCACGGTTTTCCGCTGGCGCGAAACATCGTCGGTCACCCGGGCGCACTCGGCTTTATCGATTTCGAGGAAGACCCGGGCGCTGAGATGTCGCCGGCGCAGTGCCGCACGCGCGATTTCATTTTGTATCTCCAGTCACTTGGTGGACTCGAGACGCGTTTCGCGGGCACGATGAAGGCCGCGATCCGCGCGTATATGGAAACGGGACCGCTGCCGGCGGAACAGGCGCGGCTCTTCCGTCTCGCGCGCTTGTTCTGTGTCGCGATCAGTCCGCTCGCATGGGTGCTTTGGCCGGCGCGCCGGAAACTCGGACGCGATCTGCGTGACGCGCTCGCCGTCTGGCGTGCGCTCAAAGATATGCGCGTGGGCGCGGCCCGCCTGCTGTTGGGAACGCGGAGCTTCCGCAACGCGCGGGCGAGCGACGCGGGCTCGCGCGCTCCATTTGCCTGACGAAGCGCGTCGCGCTCAGAGCACGCCGCCCATGCGGCGTTTTACCCACGGCACGAGCACCAGGAAGATGCCCGCGATCACGAACACGCCGATCGCCTGCTGACTGAAGAATGCGTCGAGGTTGCTCGCATCGCCTTCGCCGAACGCGCTCGCGAGCACGCCGGCGAGTTTGTTGCCGAACGCCGCAGCGAGGAACCACACGCCGAGCATCAGGCCCACGAAGCGCGGCGGCGAAAGTTTGGTGAACGTGCTCAGGCCGACGGGGCTCAGGCACATCTCGCCGACCACTTGGAGAAAATACATCGCGAGCAGCCAGCCAGGGCTCACGCGGCCTTCCGCGGCGAGTCGCGCGGCGGGAATCATGACGACGAACGAGGCGCCGAGGGCGAAGAGTCCGAGCGTGAATTTCATCGGGCTCGATGGCTGCCGGTTGCCCAGCTTCGTCCAGAGCACGCTGAAGAGGATCGCGAGCAGGATCACGAACGCCGGCGAGGCCGATTGATACCATGACGACGGAAACTCGATCCCGAGAAACGTCTCCTGCGTGAAACGATCCGCGAACAACGTGAGCGAGCTTCCCGCTTGTTCGTAGATCGCCCAGAACACCAGCGCACCGATGAAGAAGTAAAACACCGCGCCGAGCCGGCGGAGCTCGAGATCCTTGCGATAGCCATACGCGAGCATCAGCGCGACCGGTCCGAGCAGATAAACCGAGCGCAGCCAGGTGAAGCCGGGCCGGTCCGAGAGCGCGACAAACGCCCACAGCGCTGCCGTGCCGCCGATCGTGAGCGCCGTGTTGCGCCACGCGCCGGGCACGCGCGCGGGTGGGGGGCCGACCTCACGTAGTCCTTTTCCGAATACAATAAAGACGATGACGCCGAGCAGCATGCCCACGCCGGCTGCCGCAAATCCCCAATGCCAGCTGTGATCGGGATTGAAGCCCCACTCGGCGAGCCGCCGCTTGAAGGCGGAGTGCTGGGCGAGCGTGCCGGTCACGAACGGCGCCAGAAATGCGCCGATGTTGATGCCCATGTAGAAGATCGAGAAGCCCGCGTCGCGGCGCGTGTCGCCTTCGGCGTAGAGCTGGCCGACCATCGCGCTGATGTTCGGCTTGAGCAGGCCGGTGCCGATCACGACGAGGAAAAGTCCGAGGAAGAACATTTCCTCGGTGGGAAACGCCATGCTGAAGTGACCCGCCGCGATGATGATTCCACCCACGAGCACCGAAAGACGCGAGCCGAGCAGATTGTCCGCGATCGCGCCCCCGGGGATCGACATCATGTAAACCGACATCGTGTAGGTGCCGTAGATGATCGCCGCGCGCTCGGCCGAGATGCCGAGACCGGCTTGCGCGATCGGCAGCGTCATGAACAACACGAGCAACGCGCGCATGCCATAGAACGAAAATCGTTCCCACATTTCCGCGAAGAACAGCGTAAACAGCGGCCGAGGGTGTCCAAGGAACGTCGCGTGCGACGGAATCGGGAGCGGCGCGGCTCCGGAGTTGAGGGCGGACGGCGAGCTCATGCGGGTGGGGATCGTGCCTCGTGTGAGGTTTCCGGCAACGCTCAATCTGAACTCACGCCGCGTTTCGCGTTCACAGTGGAGTTGCCAATGCCCACCGCCTTCCCGCTTTCTGCCGCCATGAAACCACGCGCTCTGTTCCTGCTGCTCGGGCTGATCCTGCTGCCGCTCGCGCTTCGCGCTCAGTCCGACGCGTTGCTGACACCGCCAGCCGAACCGATTGCCGCCGGCTCCGAGGTGCGCCTGAAGCTCTACCTCAACAACCCTGTGGCCGCCGCTGCCACTTATGATATCCCCGCCGAGTTGCGCGCGACGATCGCCAGCGCAAACGACGTCAAGGTTGTGCGGGCCGAAGTCGTGGGGGGAGGGCGGCGCAGCTTGCAGATCAGCCCGATGGATTTTGCCGTCGTCGAGATCCTGCTCACGGTGCCGACCTCGGCGCGCGGCATCGTTTCGCTGCGGCTCGACGATCCCCGCACCAACATCGTCATGTTCTCCGTCGCGCCTTCGGGTATCGCGACGACGGGCGGCGAAGAGGCTGCTCCGCAGGAGCGACCCGCCGATGTGCCTCCGCCCAATCTGCCAGCTGCGGGCGGCAACCTCGACCTGGCCAACGAGCGGGAGGAGCTCCGCCGTTACATCTCCGTTTACGAACCCATGTATATCGCGGTGGGCTCGCGCGACGGGAAGAACGCGAAATTCCAGTTCAGCTTCAAATTCCGGCCCTTTGCTGCCACCGGCAACGTGCACGAATGGTGGCGTGATCTCTACCTGGCCTACACGCAGACTTCGATCTGGGACCTCGATTCGCTTTCGAAGCCGTTCTACGACACGAGCTACAAGCCCACGGTCTTCTACCTGCGGGACGACTTCGGCTGGAAGCCGGAGTGGCTCACGCGGCTGGGCCTCCAGATGGGGGTGCAACATGAGTCCAACGGTCAGGCCGAACCGGCGTCCCGCAGCCTCAATACTTTTTACGTCACGCCGATCGTCGGCTGGAACTTTGGCCGCGATTGGAAAGTGCTGCTCGCGCCGCGAGTAGTCGGCTACCTGGAGAAATCCGAGAACAGCGACATCAAGCGCTTTCGGGGTCATGGCGAAATCCTCTTTCGTTTCGGCCAGGATCGCGGTGCACAGGTCTCTGCACTGTGGCGGCCGGGCAGCGGATCGCAGTTCGGCTCGGGCAGCTTGGAACTCGACCTGAGCTGGCCGCTCAACCGCACGCCGGGTTTCTCGCCGGCGCTGGGTGGTTACGTGTTCCTGAAGTGGTTCACCGGCTACGGCGAAAGTCTCCGCAGTTTCGACCAACGCTTCTCTGATCAAATCCGCGCGGGTTTCATGCTGGCGCGCTGAGTCGCGCGGCTAGGCCCGCTGTGCTCATTTGAAAAGCGGCTCGATGATCTGTCGGATCATCTGCTCCGGCGTTTTCTTCAACGGCGACGCGTGCCGGCTCATGCCCTGGCCGATGGTCACATCGCGCCGATAGTCGCGCACCTGGATGGAGATGAACGACAGATACGATTTGAAGTCCCACGCCCAGTCGTCGCTGTAGGTGATCACCGCGTCGACGCCGTCAGGCATCATCGTCATGGGCCCCGACGACGCCTCTCGGCCGAGACGCTCCAACTCCGCGACGATGAGTCGATCGAGCCGGTGATCGTCTGCGAGCCGGTGCTCCACGTAGACCCGTTTCACCTTCGAGAAATCCGCACGCGGGTTCTTCTGCGTGCTCGCGGTGGAGCAGCCCGACCACGCCAGTGCCAGCCCGATCAACAAGATGGAAAACAGCTTCATGCGAAGACCGGGAAGACAGCGCATCGCGTCTAATGTTGGCAACGATTCTCGCGCGCAGAAAACGCATCCAGATTGGCGATTCCTCGTCTGCCTGCCAGAATCCCCCGCCCGATGAAACTTACCCTCCTCGCCGTTTCTGCCCTTTCCGTCATCACCACGGCTTACGCCGCCTCACTGGCCGAAGCCTACCGCGACGACTTTCTCGTCGGTGTCGCGCTGGGTGGCACCGTGCCGGCCGACTACTCCAAGGCCGAACGCGAACTGATCGAGCGCGAGTTCAACCAATTCACGCCGGAGAATTGCATGAAGCCTGCGCTCGTGCAGCCCGAGGAAGGCAAATGGACTTTCGAGATGGGCGACGCGCTCGTCGACTACGGCACCAAGCGCGGCATCCCCGTTTACGGTCACACGCTCGTCTGGCACCACCAGAGCCCGGACTGGTATTTCAAGGACGGCGACAAACCCGCTTCTCGTGAACTCGCGCTGAAGCGCCTGCGCGCTCACATCCACGAAGTCGTGGGCCGTTATCGCGGACGCCTCGTCGGCTGGGATGTCGTCAACGAAGCCATCTCCGACAAACCCGGCGAATATCTCCGCCCCACGAAATGGCTCGAGGCGGTTGGCGAAGACTACATCGCGCAGGCCTTCCGTTTCGCGCATGAAGCAGATCCCACCGCCGAGCTGCAATACAACGACTACAGCATCGAAGGCCCCGAGAAACGCGCGAAGACGATCAAGCTCCTCAAAAGCCTGCTCGATGCCGGCGTGCCCGTGCACTCCGTCGGCATCCAAGGCCACTGGAGCTTCGACCACGTCCCGATGAAGGACATCGATGATGCGATCCGCGAATTCTCCGCCCTCGGCCTCAAGGTCTCCATCACCGAGCTCGATCTCGACGTGATCCCGGGCGAACGCGGAGGCGCCGACCTGAATCGCCAAGGCCCCAGCAACAAGAAGATCGAACGCAAACCGCTCTCCGCCGAAGACGCGCAGAAACAAGCTGAAATCTACGGCCAACTCTTCTCCATTTTCCGTGCGCACCGCGATGTGATCACCCGCGTGACCTTCTGGAATCTCCACGACGGCCGCTCCTGGCTCAACGGCTGGCCGACTCCGCGCTTCAATCACCCGCTGCTCTTCGATCGCGACGCGAAACCGAAACCGGCTTACGAGGCGGTCCTCAAAGCCGCGAAAAAGTAGCGCCGGAAAAAGAGGAAAACGCCGCGATGAAAAGCACGCTTCTGGCTGTTTCGTTCCTCGCTCTCGTGACGTCCGCCCGTGCCTCGTCGCTCGCCGAAGCGCATCGCGGACAGTTTCTCGTCGGTGTCGCGCTCGGCGGCACCGTGCCCAAGGATTACTCCACCGCCGAACGCAAACTCCTCGAGCGTGAGTTCAACCAACTCACGCCCGAAAATTGCATGAAGCCGGAGTCCGTGCAGCCGCAGGAAGGCAAATGGACGTTTGAAATGGCCGACGCGCTGGTGGACTACGCGAAGAAGCGCGACATCCCGGTTTACGGTCACACCCTCGTCTGGCACCAACAAACTCCCGATTGGTTTTTCAAAGACGGAGCCAAACCGGCCTCGCGTGAATTGGCCCTGAAGCGTCTCAAGGCCCACATCGCCAAAGTCGCGGGCCGCTACAAGGGACGCCTTGCCGGTTGGGACGTCGTCAACGAAGCCATCTCGGACAATCCCGGTGAATATCTTCGCCCCACGAAATGGCTCGAGATCGTCGGCGAAGACTACATCGCCGAAGCTTTCCGCGCCGCGGCCAAAGCCGATCCCAAGGCTGAGCTGCAGTATAACGATTACGGCATCGAGAGCCCGGCGAAGCGGGAGAAGACCATCAAGCTCCTCAAGAGTCTCATCAAGGCCAAGGTGCCCATCCATTCCGTCGGCATCCAAGGCCACTGGACGCGCGACTACCTGCCGCTGAAAGACATCGAAGACTCCATCATCGCATACTCCGAACTCGGCCTGAAAGTCGCGATCACCGAGCTCGATATCGACATGCTGCCGCGCGATTTCGGCGGCGCCGATCTGGACCAGCAGGGTAATGGGCCGAGCAGCACTGAGGCCAAGCCGCTGTCCGCCGCCGACGCGAAGAAGCAGGCGGAACTCTACGGGCAGTTGTTCGACCTCTTCCGCAAGCACCGCAAGAAGATCTCCCGCGTGACCTTCTGGGGCCTGCACGACGGACGCTCGTGGCTCAACACCTGGCCAAATGAACGCTACAATCACCCGCTGGTGTTTGATCGCGATTCGCTGCCCAAGCCGGCCTACAATGCGATCCTGAAAGCATTCGCGAAACCCGGCTCCGCTCCCACCAAGCTCTCCGGCGTCGTCGCCGCACCTAAAGCGGTGCAGCTCTCCTGGGCCGCTACGTCCGGTGCCACGACCTACATCCTCGAGCGGTCCACGAATTCCAAATTCACCTCGTCGCTCAAGCGCGTGGATATCGGCAAAGTCACCTCCTACACGGACACCTCGGTCAAAGCCGGTAAAACCTACTATTACCGCGTCCTCGCCAACACGCCCGGTGGTGTGACCGCTGCCAGCAAAAGCCTGAAAGTCACCACACCGAAGTCCAAGGCCAAGGGCACCACGGTCCTCACTCGCACCTCTGCGCGCGGGCAATGCGGCACCGGTAGCGCCACGCTTCAGCTCGGCTTCGTGATTGAGGGCAAAGCGCCCCGCAAAGTCCTGATCCGCGGTCTCGGTCCGGCGCTCGCGACCGAGGGCGTCTCCGGCGTCTTGGCCAACCCGCAGATCAGCGTTTATCGCGGGAGCACGCTGATTGCTTACAACGATAACTGGACGACCAACGGCAATCTCTCCGCGCTCAAGAAGGCCCAGAAATCCCTCAAGGTGAAACCGCAGCTCACGAAGAGCAGCAAAGACGCCGCTCTCCTCCTCGAGTTGTTGCCCGGCACTTATGTGGTCACCGCCAAAGCCAAGTCAGGCAAAGGCACCGCACTGATCGACGTCTCGCTTCTGCCGTAGTCCCGGCGCAGTGTGAAGTCGGTCCCGATCCGGTCCGAACCTGGTCCCGACACGATCCGCACCTTGGCGCGACCCGGTGCGGACACAGGCTCGACCTAGGCCGAGTCGCGTTTCGTTTCTGCCACTCTCAGCGCGGCAACGATACGCTCGGGACTATGGCAGCCAGCAGCCGCAATGAAGCGCGCGCGGGATGTCAGGCCAGCCTGCGTCTGGGACGCGCTGCGCTCCGAGTTCATCCAACGAAAAAGCCGGGGTCGATGACCCCGGCTTGGTGAGCCCGACTTGTCGCTGAGTGCGTTACGACGCCATGCCGGCGGCGCGGCGGCGCTCGGCGAGTTCGTCCGCCATTTTCAGCGTCAGGTTCTTGTTGAGCTTGCAGGCGGCGATCGCGGCGGCGCCACCGAGGAAGAAGAGCGCGACACCGATGCTGCTGGAGGCATGGTATCCCACGATGGCATTCGGGGCGGCGGGCGCCGAGGTGTCGTAGTTCCAGAAGCCGGCCATGACCCAGAGGAAGATCGCCGAGCCGAGCGCGAGGCCCGTCTTGAGCGCAAAACCGATCGTGGCGAACACGATGCCGGTGAAGCGGCGGCCGGTCTGCCATTCAGAATAGTCGGCGGCGTCAGCATACATCGCCCAAGCCACGGCGATTGTCGGCGCGTAAACCATGGAACCGACGATCGCGAGGAGGAGCATGCCGGTCGTGCTGCTCGGGGTGAGCAGATAATAGCCGAAGGCGTTGACCGCGGAGAGCAGGAAGCCGGTCATGATGACGTTCTTCTTGCCGAAGCGCTTGGAGAGTCCCGCGGAGAGGATGATCACCACGATCGTCGTCGCGAAGCCGGCCATGTTGACGATGCTATTGAACACGTCGGCGACATTGGAGCCCGCGAGATTGTCGCGCGTGCCGTGGACGATGTAGCCGAGCCACTCCAGCAGGCCGGGCTCGGGCGTGGCGCTCGCCGAGGTGAGGCCGAGCATCTCGACAAAGTCGAACATGGCGGCCTTGTCGGCGAAGTGGTGATAGAGGTTGTAATGCGCACCGCCGCGGTAGGTCAGCATGCCGAAGTTGAAGAGCGTGTAGACGAAGAGCGCGATCCAGGGGCCGTTCTTCACGAGGTCGGCGAAGTCCTGCTTGGGCGAGGACTTCACTTCGACGACGGGCTTCACGCGCTCTTTCGTGGTCAGGAAGGTGACGAGGAAGAGGACGAGGCAGAGCACGGCCCAGATCGTCATCGTGACCTGCCAGCCGTGCGCACGGTCGTGGCCTTGCGCGAACTTGGCGACGAGAGGGAGGGTGAAACCGCCGACGATGAACTGGGCGACGTTGACCGAGACGAAGCGGAAGGAGTTGAGCTTCGTGCGCTCGTTGAGGTCCGCCGTCATCACGCCGCCGAGAGCGGAATACGGCATGTTGTTCATCGAGTAGAGCGTCATCAGGATCGTGTTCGTGATGCCGGCCCACGCGATCATCATGCCCATGCTCCAGCCTTGCGGCGTGGTGTAGGCGAGCACCATGACGACGGCCCAGGGGATCGCGGTCCAGAGGACCCACGGGCGGAATTTGCCCCAGCGGGTGTTCGTGCGGTCGGCGATGATGCCCATGATGGGGTCAAACAAGGCGTCCCACAGGCGGGGCCAGAGAAGGATCGCGGCGGCGGCGCCTGCGCTCAACCCGAACACGTCGGTGTAGAAGTTGAGCTGGAAGAGCACCATCGTCATGAAGACGAAGTTCGCGGCGGCATCGCCGCAGCTATAGCCGGCTTTCTCGAGGAAAGAGAGTTTCTGGTTGGGGTCGGTCATGAGGAGGCGGGGCTGGCGTAAGGTGAACCGGACTAGGCGGGGAAGCCTCGGCGCGACGCGGTTCACGGCGGCCGAGGTGAAGGAAGATGGATCGCTTTACTCGCGCATCCAGAGAAACGCGGTCACACCGCGCGGATAATAGCGGCTGCCGCACACGATTCCGGAGTCGCTGCGAATCTGGTCACACATGGCGTGTTCGCCGCAGCCGGGCGTGCGCTGCCAGTCGGCGTGGACTTTGTCGCCGGCCTTGGCGGCTTCCGTCAGCACCTCGGGGAAGAGCTGGCGGATCACGTGCTGGGCGATGGCGATCTTGCTGAACCAGGTGTTGGTGCTGGTGCTGCTCATCTTCCAGCCGCCGCTCTTTTCATCGAGACAGATGCCGGGTTGGAGTGCTTGCGAGATGTGCTGGCGCAGCTGAGCGAAGAGAGGAGCGAAGCGGCCCTCCGTGTCGGTCGCATCGGTATAGCCGAGGAAGAGCGGGTAAACGAAGCCTTCGACCGCGGGGAGGATGCGCGAACGATTGCCCTTTTCGAACACGGCCGGGAAGAACCCGGTGTCGCTCTCGAACTTCGTGGTGAGCGTGCGGGCGAGCAGGTCGGCGGTGTCGCGGGCGTCCTGCGCCGCGGCCTTGAGGCCGAGGCGGGCAAAGGCTTTTTCGAGCATGACCCACGCGCCGAGCGTCTTCACGGCGAGATAGAGGTTGTTGCGGGCCTGCCCGAGACTGACGTCGAGACTGTCGTAGGTCGTGATTTCGGAGCCGCCGGCGGTGCGGGCCGTATCGACTTTCAGAATACCATCACGCTTCTTTGGGCTGGCGGCGTCGCGGCGATGGATACTCTCGGCGCAGGCGAGGAGGACTTTCTTCTTGCCGCGCAGCCAGGCGAGATCCCCGGTGGCACCCGCGTAAGTCGTGGCGGTGAGCACCCAGTTGAGGAGTTGCTCCATCGTCATGTGCGAGAAGCAGCCCTCGAGGCCGTCGCATTCATAGGAGGAGCGGCCGGGCGGGGTGAAGAAATCGTTCACGCCCATGTCGTGAGTGAACGAGATCCCGCACTGATCCGTGTAGGCGTAGCGATTGACGAAAAGGTCGAGGGCGTTGCGAACGGCCCACGGATGCCACGCGAGCTCGAAAAAGACATGATCCACCGTCAGGTCGAAGGTGTTGATCATGCGGTATTCGCCTTCGTTCACGACCCAGAGGGGCTGGCCCTTGTGCCAGAGCAGCTGCGAATTGCCGTAGTAGCTGTGGGTGGCCTGCGCGATGAGGAACTGCTGGTCAGCGGAGAGTCCACTGCGCGCCAGCTCGCGGTCGCGCAGTGCGGCGACTTTGCCGTAGCGTTCGCGCTCGGCGAGCGCGTGGTTGAGCACGTCCTCGAGGTCGGCGAACACGCGCGTGTAGGCGTAGCTCGCCGTGAGCCCGGTCGTGATCGTGCCGGAGGCGTAGAAACCGAGGGCGAGCGGGAAACGCTTCCGCTGGCCGGCCGGCACGGTGAACACCAGCGCGGTCTCACCGGCGATGACGTGCAGTCCGCGGTAGTCGCGGAACTTGGGAGCAATGAGGTCGAAGCCCTGCCGCATCGTCACGCCGCGCCCCGGGACGGTGGCGTAGCCGAACCGCGTGCCATACGCGAAACCGAGCAGCGAGTCGCTCGTGTCGGTGAGCGGCCGCATCGTGTCGTCGCCGTGGCCGACGCCGAACATGAGTTCGACGGGCGCCTTGCCGTTGCGGTTGTCGTATTCGATCCAGCCGGTGATCGCGGGCGCGAGGTGGAAGCGGGCGGCGGCTTTCGAGAGTTTGGCCGGATCAGGGACCTGGCCGAAAGGAGAGAGGAGGGAAAAACCGAAGCGCGTGTCGTCAGCGCGCCACGTGTCGCTGGCCCAGCCGAGCGAGCGCTTGTAATCGGAGGACCGCAGGGATTTGAAGCCACGCGGCGCCTGCACGACGGTCGTGTCGCCCGTGAAAGCCCCTTCCTGGGACTTGGGCGGCGTGAGGAAGGGCAGCAACTGCCACTCCTCGTGCGAGGCACTGCGAAAACCCACGTAGAGGTTTTGTTTCGCAGGCCCGCGGAGAGACTGGCCGAAGCCGCCGGGGGCATCGACCAGTCCGAGGGTGAAACTCGCAAACGCGCCGAACGGCGAGTGCTGGGTATGGTAACTTTCGCCGGAGTTCATGCGCGTTTGCGGGCGGTTTAGCCGTGGAGATACGTGTTGAGGAGGTTCTCCAAGTATTCCTGCTTGCCGGACTTCGGGGTCGGCTCGCCGAGCTTGGTCAGCACGAGCTTCTCGAGCTGCTTCAGGCCGATTTTGCCCTTTTCGATGTCCTTGCCGTATCCAGAATCAAAGGACGAGTAGCGGTCGGCCACGAACTTCGTGAACTTGCCTTCCTCGAGGATGCGGCGCGCGATCTTGAAGGCCGCGGCATAGGCATCCATGCCGCCGATGTGCGCGTGGAACAGGTCCTCGGCATCGATCGATTGACGGCGGAGCTTGGCGTCGAAGTTGAAACCACCGGAGCCGAGGCCACCCGCGCGGAGGATGGATACCATCGCGAGCGTGAGTTCCTTGATGTCCGTGTTGAACTGGTCGGTGTCCCAGCCGAGGAGCATGTCGCCGGCGTTGGCATCGATCGAGCCGAGCATGCCGGCCGCCGCGGCGACCTCGATCTCGTGCTGGAAGGTGTGACCCGCGAGCGTGGCGTGGTTGGTCTCGATGTTGAACTTGAAGACCTTCGCCAGACCGTGCGTGCGGAGGAAGGCGATACCGCTGGCGACGTCGAAATCGTATTGGTGCTTCGTCGGCTCCTTCGGCTTCGGCTCGATGAGGAACTGGCCGGTGAAGCCGATCTCCTTGGCGTAGTCGTTGGCCATGTGCATGAACGCCGCGAGGTGGGCCTGTTCACGCTTCAGGTTGGTGTTGAGCAGCGTCTCGTAGCCTTCGCGACCGCCCCAGAACACGTAGTTTTCGCCGCCCAGTTCCTTGGTGACCTCGAGGGCCTTCTTCACCTGCGCCGCGGCGTAGGCGAACACGTGCGCGTCGGGATTCGTGGCTGCGCCGGCCAGGTAGCGGGGATTCGAGAAGAGGTTGGCCGTGCCCCAGAGGAGCTTGATGCCGGTCGCCTTCTGCAGCTGCTTGGCGTGGGCGACGATCTGGTCGAGGAACTTGTTGGACTCGGCCAGGGTGCGGCCCTCGGGCGCGATGTCGCGATCGTGGAAGCACCAGAACGGCGAGCGGATCTTTTGGAAGAACTCGAACGCTGCATCCATGCGGATCTTGGCGACAGACACGGGATCTTTGCCGCTTTCCCAGGGGCGCTCGATCGTGCCCGGGCCGAACGGATCGGAGCCCGTGCCGCGAAACGCGTGCCAGTAGGCGATCGAGAAACGCATGTGATCGGCCATGGTCTGGCCGTCGATCACCTCGTCGGGATTGTAGTGGCGGAAAGCCAGCGCATTGTCGGAGCCGGCGCCTTCGAATTGAATCGTCGGCACGGCGAAGTGAGACTTCTTGGAGGTCTTCATAGGACGGATTGAGAGGGGGGAACTCTAAGGGGGGTGTGGAAAGATGTGGACCGTGAAGCACGGCGAGCGGAATGGCGAAAAGAAAGAAGCACAAATTTCTTTTGATTTTTAACACCCGGCGGTGCTCGCTTCCGAACGTCGGCCGGCGCAGGAATGAATTGCGCCGGCCACCTCCCTCATGAACGCCAAAGCTCCGCCCAAGGTCGCTCTCCTTATCGAGACGTCCAACCGCTACGGCCGCGACCAGCTCTACGGCGTGCGCGACTGGATGCATGAAGGCGAGCGGTGGGCGATCCGACTGACGGAGCAGGCGCGCCGCGCGCCGCTGCCGGTCTGGCTCCACGACTGGCGAGGCGACGGCATCATCGCGCGTGTGGATTCGCCCGCGATCGCCGCGGCGCTGCGTCGCACGCGACTTCCGGTCGTCGACGTCAGCGCCGAGCGGTTTGCGTCCGAGTTTCCGCGAGTGAGCATCGACAACGGGATTGTCGCCCGCAGCGCGGCCGAGCACCTCGCGCAGAAAGGATTTGTTCATTTCGCGTATTGCGGCGACCGCCGGTTCCTCTGGTCGCGGGAGCGCGAGCAGGCGTTCAAGGCCGTGCTGGCGGAGGAAGGTCGCAGCGTGCGCAGTTTCCCTGGCGCGCGCGGCCAGCCTGGCTCCGACGCCGATATCCGCGCGCTTGCGGCCTGGCTGCGCAAACTGCCGAAACCAGTCGGTCTGTTCGCGTGCTACGATGGTCGCGCGCAACAGGTGCTCGAGGCCTGCCAGTTGGCGGAGATTCACGTGCCCGATGCGGTGGCCGTGCTCGGCGTGGACAACGACGAGGTGCTTTGCGACCTGTGCAATCCTCCTCTCAGCAGCGTGCAGCCGAACGCGCGACGAACCGGCTACGAAGCCGCGGCACTGCTCTCGCGCATGATGCGTGGCGAACGACCGGAATCCGACACGCATTACATGCAGCCGGTGCGAGTAGTGGAGCGGCAGTCTACCGACATCGTCTCGGTCGAGGATGCGCGCGTGGCCACGGCGCTGCGCTTCATCCGGCAGCATGCGACCGAACGCATCACCGTGGACGATGTGCTCAAGGTGGTTCCGATCTCACGCACGCTGCTGGAACGGAAGTTCAAGCTCGCCGTCGGGCACTCCCCCCACCGGCAGATCATCCACGAAAAAATCGAGCGCGCGAAGCACCTGCTCGTCGACAGCGAACTGGCCATCAGCCTGATCGCCGAGCGCGCGGGTTTCGATAACGCGAGCTACCTCAGCGTCGCGTTTCGGCGCGAAGTGGGAGAGACCCCGTTTTCTTTTCGGGAACGACACCGCCCTCATCGCTGAGCCGAACCGCATTGAGTCCCGATTCGGTCCGCAACGGGTTCCGACCCGGTGCGCACCTTGGCTCGAGTCGGCGCGCAACGTGGCGCGACTCGGGATGGAGGGTGGCGTCACGTGGTGCGCGCAGATCGGTGCTCAGCAAGAGCTCGGCGCTAGAGGAGACGATTGGAGCGGGCCACTTGCGAATACCAGTGTGCGCTGAGTTTGGGCGTGCGGCGCTGGGTGGTGAAATCGTTGTGCACGATACCGAACCGGCGCTGGTAGCCGTCCTGCCACTCGAAGTTGTCGAGCAGCGACCAGACGAAGTAACCTTTCACCGGCACGCCATCGCGGGTGGCACGCTGGAGTTCGCCGAGGTAGGTGCGGAGGTAATCGCGGCGATGCAGATCGAGGATCTCGCCGCGATCATTGGGCGCGTCGTCATCGTAACCTGCGCCGTTTTCCGTGATGTAGAGCGTCTTCGCGCCGAACACTTCGGCGGAGAGACGTGGGCCCCAGTAGAGCGATTGCGGCGCGAGCGTGAGCCAGTCCGAATCGGTGCGTGGGAAACTTGGCGAGTAGGGCAGGGCTTCAGGAACGCCGCGCCGTCCCGCGCGCACGAACGCGCCCGAGTAGATGTTGAGGCCCAGGAAATCTGTCGGCTGTGAAATGAGCGCGAGGTCGCCGCGCGCGACCTGCGGACGATCTGCACCGCAGCGGCGGAGGAAACTTGCTGGATAATGTCCCGTGTAGATGGGAGCGAGCACCTGGGCGTTGGCCTCGCGGAACCAGCGACTCGCGGCCTCGATGTCGGCCGGAGTCTCGGTGAGCGGGATCGCGACGTGGCAGTTGTCGGTGATGCCGGCGCGGGCGCCGCGTCCGCCGTATTCGCGCACGGCGCTCATCGCGTAGCCGTGGGCGAGGAGGGCGTGGTGATACGTCTGGTTGACGATCTGCGCGCGCTCATTGGCGCCGGGAGCCTTGTCGCCGCCGCCGTAGGCGAGACGGGTGAAGCAGTGGACTTCGTTGACGGTGATCCAGTTTTTCACGCGATCGCCGAGATGACGGACCACGGTCTCTGACAAATGGCCAAAAGCCTCGGGCGTCGCGCGCACACGCCATCCGCCGCGATCCTCGAGGACCTGGGGGAGGTCCCAATGGTAGAGGGTCACCCAGGGCGTGATCCCGGCTGATTGCAGTGCATCGACCAGGCGCGAATAGAAATCGAGACCCTTCGTATTGGGATTTCCGATACCGTCGGGAAGGATGCGGGGCCAGGCGACGGAGAACCGATAATGGCGCAGCCCGAGGTCGCGCAGCAGCGCGATGTCCTGCTTGCAGCGGCGATAGTGGTCGCACGCGTTTTCCGGAGTGTCGCCGTGGGCGATTTTGCCGGGGAGCCGGGAGAATGTTTCCCAGATGGAGGTGCCGCGGCCGTCCGCGGTGGTGGCTCCCTCGATCTGGAGAGCAGCGGTGGCGGCTCCCCAGACGAAGCGGGGAGGAAAACGAAGGGAAGGAGGTTGCATCGAGGCGTGGGGAAAGCGCCGGCTCGCAGTCGCGAGC
>JAEYQF010000294.1 GCA_023410155.1 Verrucomicrobiota bacterium
ATGCGCGCGGGCAGGTGGACGCATAATTCGGACGCCATGAACACGTCTCGCTTTCCGACCTCCACCTCCACCTCTCGCCTCCTCGGATCCTCAGGCATCGCGGTGAGCCCCCTTGGGCTGGGCTGCTGGCCGATCGGCGGCGAGATGCACCTCTTCGGTCGACCTGATTCCTACGGCTCGGTTGACGACGCGGAATCCATCCGCGCGATCCACGCAGCGGCCGCGGACGGCGTCACATTCTTCGATACGGCCGACTGCTACGGCGGTGGTCACAGTGAAATCGTGCTGGGTCGCGCGTTGCGCGGCGCTTCACGCGAGATCGTGGTCGCGACCAAGGCGGGCTATCTCTTCGATCCTGCTTCGCGCAATATCCACGGCGAGAGCCACGACCCGGCTTACTTCCGCAAAGCGTGCGAAGCCTCGCTGCGCCGGCTGGGACGCGAGGTCATCGATCTTTTCCAAGTGCACTTGTGGAGTGCACCCGCCGAGGCGATCGCGCCGATCGTTGAAGGGCTCGAGCAACTCAAGGCGGACGGCCTCATCCGCGCCTACGGATGGAGCAGCGATCACATGGGAACAATCGGTCTCGCGCTGCAAGCAGGCCCACTCGCCACGTTGCAACACGAGATGAACGTGTTTCAACCTGCCGACGAAGCATTGCAGCTGTGCCAGGCACATGGTCTCGGCAGCATCGTGCGCTCGCCGCTCGCGATGGGCTTGCTGACCGGCAAGTATCGCGCCGATACGGCATTCTCGGTCGACGACGTGCGCGGCACGGGATTCGACTGGGTGCGCTACTTCAAGAACGGACGGCCCGTGCCCGAGTTTCTGATGCGGCTCGAAGCGGTCCGCGAAATCCTCACGAGTGGCGGACGCAGCCTGGTCCAGGGCGCGCTCGCTTACATCTGGGGCCGATCCGCGATCAGCGTGCCGATCCCGGGCTTTCGCAACGCGAAGCAAGCGGTCGAGAACGCCCGCGCGATGCACTTCGGGCCGCTCTCCTCCGCCCAAGTCGCGGAAATCGATGCGACGCTGGCGCCACTGGCCGCCTGAGCGCACGCGAAGATCCACGCCCACTCTTCCTACGATTCGCCCACCATGTTCTCCGACCCTTCTCTCTTCGCTCTCCGTTTCGCAGCGATTCTCTTTCTCTCGTTTTCAGCACGTCCGGCCGCTCTGCTGGCGAGCCCGGACGGGATCGCGTCGGAACGTTCGCCGCGGTCGCTCTACGCCTCACTCTGCTCGTCATGTCATGGCCCCGAGTTGCGCGGAGGCGGTGCGCCGTCGTTGCTGCATTCTTCGCTCGTGAACGGCGACGACCGAGAAGCCCTGAACCGAATCATCCGCGATGGTTCTCCAGGTGGCATGATGCCGGGGTTCGGCGCGGCGCTGACGAACGACGAACTCTCCGCGCTGAGTGATCTGCTGCAATCCCGGGCGAGCGAGGAACGGGCCCGCCCGCCACGACGCGTGGGTGTCACGATCGAAGCCGAGTCCCTCAATCCGCAGCTTTCCGCCGGGTATCAAATCACGCGCGCCGAGCAGGACCCCTCGATCACCTACATTGGCTATTTCGGCGAAGGCAGCGCGCTCATCTACGACGACGTCGATCTCACCGGCGTTCGCAGCATCGATCTGCAGTATGCGCGCGGCAGCGACGACCCAGGGCGGGTGGCCGCGATGGTCGTGGATCGTAGCGGCACCGGTCCGCGCACCAACCTCGGCGAAATCGCCACCCACTCCACGGGCGGTTGGGAGGAGTTTCGCACGCGCCGGCTTGGCCTTGCCCGCGAGTTTTCGGGGCGCCACACGCTCGTCATCTACGGCGCGCATGGGGGCGGGATTTTCAATCTCGACAGTTTCACGCTGAGTGCGGAACCCGGCCCACACGACGGCACCAGGACGGAGTTCGTCACCGCGGCGGGCACATTCTCGGGCGGCGGTCATCGCTTCCGGCTCGAGCGCGTGGGAGAATCTCCCGCCGAAATCTGGGCGATGGCTTTCCTCTCCGACGGCACGATCGCAGCCACACAGAAGAACGGTTATCTGCATGTGTTTCGCGACGGGCGGCGCGAGGGTCCGATCCAAGGCACGCCGCCGGTCTGGGATCGTTCGCAGGGCGGCATGTTTGGCATCGCGCCGCACCCGGATCACGCCCGCAACGATTGGATTTATCTCGCGTTCGCGGACGTCGGGCCGGGCGAAGGCATGGCAAGCACCACGATGACGCGGATCGTGCGCGGGCGCATCGACGGGCTTCGCTGGGTGGATCAACAGGAAGTCTACCGCGCGCCAGCAGAGTTCTACACGTCGCACTACGCGCATTTCGGCGGACGCATGGTCCTGTCCGACGGGTTTATCTACTTCACGGTCGGCGATCGCACGGTGAAGGAAATGGCCCAGCACCTCAGTTGCCCGGTAGGGAAAATTCACCGACTCCACGACGACGGCCGAGTGCCGACCGACAATCCGTTCGTGGGTCGATCCGGTGCACTCCCGACCATCTGGAGCTACGGCCCTCGTAATCCCCAAGGCCTCACCCAGCATCCTGTCAGCCGCGCGATCTGGTCGGCGGAGCACGGCCCGCGAGGCGGCGACGAACTCAACTTCATCGAGCGCGGCGCCAACTACGGCTGGCCGCTCGCCACCTACGGCATCGACTACGACGGCACGACGATCGCGGAGAGTCCTTTTCATCCCGGCACTCAACCGCCGGTGCATCACTGGACGCCCTCGATCGCCGTTTCGCAGGTGACCTTCTATGCCGGCGACCGATTCCCCATGTGGCGAGGTCACGCGCTGGTCGCGAGCTTGGGCGCTCAGGAGCTGAGGCTCGTGCACATGAACGGCGACCGTCCGACTGGAAAAGAGGAAACGCTGTTCAAAGGCTTCGGCCGTCTCCGCGATGTGATCGTCGGTCCCGATGGTTTCCCTTACATCGCGCTCAATCATCCCAATGGCACGATCTATCGGCTCGTTCCTGAGACAGAGGGCCACTAGCACGTGATCCTACGGGGCGTGGCGTCGAACTTCCGGACGGGGAAAGACACTATAACGTGTTATGAGTGAAACCCCTCCATCCAAATTCCCCCAGGCCGGTGCTGCTCTCAGCACCGTGCTTCTCAGTCTGGTCGCCGCTCCCGCCGTCATTGCGGCAGTGGTTTTCTTCAACCAAGCGCGAGCCGGGAAAGCATCCCTCGCGGAAACCGAAGCTGAACTGGAGCAGGCCCGCAGCAGCGTGAGCGACCTGCAGAAACAACTGCAGTCCGCCCAAGCTGCTTCAGCGGAATCGAAGACCCAACTCACCTCGCTGAAAGCGCAATCGGATAAGTTCGCCGGCGAAGTCAGTGCCGCGCAAACGGCGCTCGCTGAAGCCCGCCAGCAAGTTCAGCAACTGCAAACCCAGTCGCAGCAGTTGAAGGCGCAATCCGATCAACGATCGACCGAATTCACGCAGGCAAGAACCCAAGCGGAACAGCAGGCCGCGGCTGCGGCCGAGTCCGTCAAGCGGCTCCAGGCGGAACTGGAACAAGCCAAATCCTCGTCGAAAGAACTCCAGCGCAAAGCAGACGCTGCCACGACGGAAATTGCGGACCTGCAAGCGAAGCTTCAGGCCGCCCAGGCGGAACTGGAAGCCCAGGCCGCATCAAAGAAAAAGCGGCGCTGATCTTTACGAGGCGGGCCGGCCGAGGCTGGCCCGCCTTTTTTTTATCTCACGCCAGGGCGGGTGCGACGGCGCGGCGTCCGGCCGCGATCGGGAAACTTAGTTTCGCTCTTGCTTAATTAAGGTTTTCATTAAGTGTTCCGGCATGCAGAGCCTTGCCGCCATCGCCGATCCGACCCGTCGCCGCATCGTGGAACTCCTCGCCGTGCGCGATCGCACCGCCGGAGAGCTGGTGGAAGAGTTCGACCTGAGTGCGCCTGCGATCTCGCAGCACCTGAATGTCCTGCGCGACGCCGGACTCATCATTACTCGAGCGGAGGGCCAGTCGCGCATACAGTCGCTCAATCCCGACGGCCTCGACGAGATCGGCGGCTGGCTCGAGAAAACCCGCGCGGTGTGGTCGCGTCGCCTCGACGCTCTCGAGCGAGAACTGCGCGCGGAGGACGAGCGCACACGTCAGACGAAGGGCAAGTCGCGTTAATCTCTCGCGGGTGCCTTGCATCCGCCTGGCACCTATCGGCCTTCCCCACTCCACAACCAAACGCCCATGAACAAGAACAACCAACCCGCCCAATTTTCCTCACCCGATGAGATCCGCATCGTGCGCACCCTGCCCGGCCCGATCGATCGCGTCTGGCAGTTCCTCACCGATCCGGAGAAACGCGCCCGCTGGTTCGCCGGTGGCGTCACAGAGCCCAAGGCTGGAGGGAAGATCGTATTCGCGATGGTGCACAAGAACCTCGCACCCGACGAAACGCCTCCCGCGAAATACGCGCAGGTCCAGGATCCGGGCGTCACGTTCGAGGGCCGCGTGCTGCGCTACGAGCCGCCGCGCGTCCTCGCCTACACGTTTGGCAGCGACGACTCAGAGGTGACGTTCGAGCTCACCCCGCAGGGCGATCAGGTGCAACTCGTGCTCACGCATCGCACGCGCGGCGCCGAGGAGCGCGCCGAGATCGCCAACTACGCGTCTGGCTGGCATATCCACCTCGGCCACCTGGTCGCGCTGCTCGAAGGCGGCCCGCGCCCGCCATTCTGGGCCAGCCACGCTGAGCTGCTCCGCCACTACGAAGCCGTCCGCGCCAAGCTCGGACCTTAAGCACTGCCGGCTTCACCGATGAATCACCGGCACCTCAGGTGCCGCAGGCGGAGCTTTGCCCGGAACCTCTCTTTTCCATCCACCCGCAGTCACATCCATGAACACCTCCCACACCGATCAACCCGTCATCGCCGCTCCGCGTAAAGAATGGCTCGCAGCCCAACAGGAACGCGGGCGACTCGTCGCGGGAAAGGACCGCATGCCGTCGTTCGAGAATCCGCCCGTCGTCTCCGAGGACGAGTGGCTGGCCGCCCGCCTTGAACTTCTTCAGCAGGAAAAGCAGTTCACGCGTGAGCGCGATGCCCTCGCCGCCCGCCGGCGGTCGTTGCCTTGGGTGAAGATTGAAAAACCCTACACGTTCGAATCACCGCAAGGCCGCGTATCGCTCGCTGACCTTTTCGGCCCCCATCGTCAGCTCATCGTGCAACATTTCATGTTCGGCCCCGGTTGGGAGGAGGGCTGCAAGAGTTGCTCGTTCATGATGGACCACTTTCACACCACCCTGCCGCATCTCGCAGCGCGAGACGTCGCCTTCGCGGCTATCTCTCACGCTCCCCTCGTGGAGATCCTGCCTTTCCAGCGCCGCATGGGCTGGGACGCAAACTGGGTTTCTGCCCATGGCTCGGATTTCAACTTCGACTTCGGCGTCTCGTTCGATCCCGAGCAGGTCACCCAGGGGAAGGTTGTCTACAACTTCGCCCTGCAGGACGCCCCGAACACCGAACTGCCCGGCATCAGCGTCTTCGCGAAAGACACTGCCGGCACCGTTTACCGGACCTACTCCACCTACGGTCGCGGCGTGGAGGTCATCATGGGCACCTACAGCCTGCTCGATCTCGTGCCGAAAGGTCGCGACGAAGCCGGTCTGGAATACGGGATGGCATGGGTTCGCTATCACGATCGTTACAGCGACACGCCCGGTGAAACGACCGCCCGCTGAAGCGTTGCGTGGTCTGCGCCGTTGGATTCTCCCGGCGGCGCTGCTCGCGATTGCCCCCAAATGCCTGCTTTGGGTGGCCTCCTACGCCGGCTTCACCACCGGCGCGCTCCTCGCAGGCCGCGAGCTTTGCGGCGCCACGGCGGAAACCACCCTCCGTTGGACGGATGTCCTCGCCTGGTCGGCGGCGACGCTGGTATCCGCCTTCATGATACGCGCGGGTGTGATTCGCGCTCGACTGAAGGATCGGCGCGTCCGCCTCACTCCAACCGCTCGCGGCCGTGCGACGTCGTCAAATCCAACACCGGGCCGAGCGGCACGATGCGCGTCGGGTTGATGTCGTCGTGCGTGTGGTAGTAGTGCCACTTGATGTGCGTGAAATTCACCGTCTCGGCCACGCCAGGTTGTTGAAAGAGGTCACGCAAAAAGCCCCAGAGCGCTGGATAATCCACGATGCGGCGCAGGTTGCACTTGAAGTGACCGTGGTAAACCGCGTCGAAACGCACGAGCGTGCAAAACAACCGCCAGTCCGCTTCCACCGGGCGCGCGCCAAAAAGAAACCGCCGCTCCGCCAGCCGCGCTTCGTAGCGGTCGAGGGCGGCGAAGACATCGCGGCAGCCGCGCTCATACGCGCCCTGCGTAGTGGCGAAACCCGCGCGATATACGCCGTTATTGATGTGCTCGTAAATATCCGCCGCGACCTGCGCGTGCTCGTCGGCGATCTCCGGCGGAAACAGCGTCGCGCTGCTGTTGCCGAGCGGCGCGAACACGCCGTCGAACATCCGGCACAGATCGTCCTCCGAGTTGCTCACGATCCGCCGCGTCTGCTTGTCCCACAACACCGGCACGGTGTGACGCCCGCGATAGCCGGGCTTCGACGCTTCGTAAGCTTCGCTCAGAAACGAAAATCCATTCACCGGATCGCGCGAGAATCCGTCGCCCTCGCGAAACGCCCAGCCGCGTTCGTCGCGCACAGGATCGACGACCGTCAACCCAATCGCTGCTTCGAGCCCTTTGAGCTTCCGCACGATCACCGTGCGATGCGCCCACGGGCACGCGAGCGAGACGTAGAGATGATATCGCCCGGGCTCGACCGCATAGGCCGTGGAGCCGTCGTTCGTCACCCATGCGCGAAACGCATCCTCCTGCCGCTGGAACTCGCCGTCGTCGCTCGTCTCATCGGGAAACTGGCCGGTCGCGCTCATGCCCGCACCGTGCCGCACTCTGTCCCGATCGCAACCGCACCTTGGCACGACTCGGTCCGCACCTTGGCCCGACTCGGTCCGCACTCGGGCACGACGCGTTACATCACAGCGCCTGCGATAAACACGCCGATCATCGCGACCGCGCACACGAGCCGCGCAACCGTCGACAACACGAAACCGGTCGCCGCGCCCACTCCGGCCAGCAGCGATTCGCGGCCGGTTTTCTTCGCCATGACTTTCTCCGCAGCGACCGCGCCAAAAATCGTGCCGAGAATCAGGGCGGGCAGCGAAAAGAACATCCCGACCAGCGCACCTCCGCCCGCTCCGGCCATGCCCCATTTGCTCCCGCCGAACTTTTTCGCGCCGATCATCACGCCGGCAAAATCCGCGATCACCGAGATGATCCACAGCAACGCGAGCACGCCGAGCGTCCACCCGCCGACATCTTCCGGCCGCAAAAACCAGTGCACGATCGCCGCGATGAGAATCAAGGCCGTGCCCGGCAGCATCGGCACGATCACACCGAGAACGCCCACGAGCATCAGCAGCGAGGTCAGCAGCCAGATGGCGACGGTCATCATGCCGTCATGAACACCCGCCTGCTTCAGAAGTTGCAACGAAACTTCTGCCGCTGTGCCGCCTATGTCGCGGACGCAGATTGTGCGGGAGTCCGCCCCAGCGCACGCTGACGCCATGCTCGAACTCCGTCCCACCTGCGAAAACTGCAACAAGCCGCTCCCGCCCACGTCCACCGAAGCGCGTATCTGTAGCTACGAGTGCACGTTCTGCACGGACTGCGTCGAGACGATCCTCTTCAACGTCTGTCCCAACTGCGGTGGCGGTTTCACCCCGCGACCGATTCGCCCCGCGCGCAACTGGAAGGGCAACAACTTCCTCGGCGCCGATCCCGCGAGCACGACGGTGAAACATCGGCCCGTCGACGCCGCCGCGCACGCGCTTTTCGCCGCGGAGATCCGCATCGTGCTGCCCGAATTGCGCTGAGCGGCCTGCCGCCCTCTGCGGCTCTCAACGCAGCGTGACGGTTGCGCGTTTGCCGGCTTGGTGCAGCTCGACGTTTTGAGACTTTGCGCCGCTCGTCACCCGGTGCTCGCCAAAGAACGCCGGCACTTCGCATCTCCCGTTCGCATCGGCCTGGCCTTCCCACTTGGTCCACCATTTGCCGAAGATGAGATCGCGATACGCGTGCGCCGCGGGCGTGGGAGTCCAGTCGCGCTTGTAGAGCGACGACTGTGGGATCCAGTTCGCACCCTCCCAAAATCCCCACATCAAGATGCCGTCCACCGCCGGATGCTCGAAGCAGATCCGGTAGTAATCGACGATGTCACGCGCCTTCGCCTGTTCCTCTTCGTCTGTGATCACCATCTCCTCTCGCTCGTAGAACTTCGAGCGCTGACCCGGCAAATTGAATTCCGTGACCCGGATCGGGAGCTTGAATTGCGCGAGCACATCGAGCGCGTTGCGCAACGCGTCGCGGTCGAAACTGTCGCCGTGCAGATGTCCCTGCACACCGATACCCGCGATCGGCACACCCTGGGCGAGCAGTTCGCGAATCTGCTGCACGTAATCGGCCAGACGATTGCCCGTGAGAATATCGTAGTCGTTGAGGTAGAGCTTCGCCTCCGGATCTTCCGCGTGCATCCACTCGGTCATCTCTTTGGTGATCCGCGGTCCGAGACGCTCGGCGTAGAAGTTTCCGTGGATCATCTCGTTGTTGAGATCGTATTCAGCGAAACGCCCGCGGTAGCGCGAAGCCACATCGCGCGCCCGCGCCTCCAGTGTGGCGCGCAGCTCCTCGTTGTTCATGGCCTTGACCCAGGGCTGCACGAATTGGTCGATGCCCCAGAAGACATTGTGCCCGCGCAGCGGAATCCGGTGCTCGTCGGTCCAGCGCAGCATCGCGTCCACCGTCGCATAATCCACCTTGCCCCGCTGCGGCTCCATCGAGAGCCACTTCAGTGCGTTCTCCGTCACCGCCGAGTTGAAGTTTTCGAGGAACACCTCGCGGTAGCGCTTCGCGTCGGCCTCGGGCATCGTGCCGTTGAACGCCTGGTTCGCGATCGCCGCGCCAAACCAGAACTCGTGGCGCACCTGCTCCACTTTCACTTTCGCCCCAGGTGTCGTCTGCACGACGATCGTGCCTTTGCGATGTTGGAGGGGATCGGCGGCTGAGCCGCTGGCGGCAAAACTCAAAGTGGTCACGAGGAGAGCGGTGCGAAACAGAGTTTTCATGGGATTGAGGCGGCGTTTCGGGATCGCACAGGTGAGACGCGCCCACGCCGCGAAAGATGCACTCGTTCTCCGGCCGCCATCGCTCGTCGCTCTCGTTCTCCGCCCGTTACCACGAACCGTCGTCAGGCCCGAGAGCGCGGCGCCAGGTCACGCTTCGATCACATCGTAAACGACGACCTTCGACCAGAGGTGCGAGCAGTTCTTCACGAACTCCACGTGCACCGGGTGCTTCTGATAGAGATCCTGGCCCGCCACATCGTCGAAGCCCAGCAGTTCAGATACGTGGTAACTGTTCTCCACCACGTCGCGCTTCTCCGTGCTTGCCGGAACGCCAACATGAAACGCCCGCACCGTCTCGATCTTTTCCAGAGTTCGGATGCCTGCGATCAAGGCCTCGCGATCCGCCTGCGAGCCCGGGTTCTTCAGCCAGAAAAACACGTGATGCACGAGCTTCGGCATCGACGGCGAGGCAACCGCCGGCACCGCCGCTGCAGCGACGGCCGCCGTGCCCAACGTTACTGCCGAGGTGAGAAACGCGCGACGAGTTTGGTCGATCATGGTGGGAAGTGGTTCGCGCTCAGACGAAACATCGGACGTTGGCGAGTCGAGCCCTGACACTCGCGTCACCGCCAAAAACGCGCATGCTCCGGCAACACCCTCAGTCGCTGCCATGCTCTCCCCGCGCTTTCTTCTGGGCCTCGTCTGCGCCGCGCTGCTCGGCGCTCCCGCCGACGGTGTGGCGACCGACCTCGCCCTGCGCGTCATGACGTTCAACCTCCGCTTCGCCAGTCCACAACCTCCGCACGCATGGCCCGATCGTCGCCCTGTCATGCGGGACCTCCTCCAGCGCGAGGCGCCGGATATCATCGGCACGCAGGAGGGCGTGTATCCACAACTTCGTGACATCGCCGCCGACCTCCCCGACTACGAGTGGATCGGACTCGGCCGCGCGGGCGGCAGCCGTGACGAATTTTGCGCGATCTTTTTTCGACGCTCCCGCTTCGAACCCGTGGCCTTCGATCACTTTTGGTTGTCCGACACGCCTGACCTCGTGGGCTCGATGACGTGGGGCAATCGCTACCGCCGGATGGTCACGTGGGTGCGACTCCGCGAACGCGCCACCGGCCGGGAAATCGAAGTTTGGAACACCCACTTCGATCACGAGGTGGAGCTTGCCCGCGAGAACTCTGCCCTCCTCCTGAGCGAACGCCTGGCCCACGTCGATCCCGCCATGCCGCTCATTGTGCTTGGCGATTTCAACGCACCCGCCGGCGCCGGCCGCGTTCACGACATCCTCACCCGCGACGCCAGCCTCGCCGACACGTGGACGCTCGCGCGCGAACGTGAGAACGAGGGCTACAATACCTTCCACGACTACCAGCCTCCCGCGCGTGCGGGCGAGCGCATCGACTGGATCCTCGCGCGTCCTCCGGTGGAGGTCGTGCGCACCGCGATTGTTACCTTCCCGGGCGAAGGTCAAATGCCGAGCGACCATTTTCCCGTGACGGCTGAGCTCAGGTTTCCCTCGCAAAACTGAGCAGGAGAATCTCGGCCTGGCCGGGGAACACCTAGAGAGCGCCACGAGATTTCCGCTTCGGACCCGGTTCGCTCACGTTCGCAAGACGCGGTGCACCGTTTCGCCCAGCGCATGCATCGTGAGAGGCTTCAGCACCAGTTCGCGAAGTCCGAGCGCGCGCACCCGTTCTTGGGTGAGCGCCGCGTTGTAGCCCGTGGTCAGCACGATCCGCTGATGCGGAT
>JAEYQF010000324.1 GCA_023410155.1 Verrucomicrobiota bacterium
TGGCCACCGAGCTCGTCCGCGAGATGGCCGGTGCGTTTGAGCAACCGGGTTCAGTGGCGGAGTTCGCCGCCAACGTGCGCGCGCAGCTGGATGCAAAATCTGAATACGCGAGCGACACGCCGGAGATCCGCCGGCTGAAGGGGCTGCTCCGACGCGGCGAGGCGCGGGCGTCGTTGCGCGACTGCGGCGTGCCAGCGGGCAAGATGCGTTTCCTCGACCTCGCGTTCTACGAGCGCGGTCGGTACCGCCAGTTTTCGCCGCAGGACGAGGATGTGCAGGCCGTCGTGGCCATCCTGCGCGAACTCACGCCCAACCAGATCTTCGTCACGGGCGACCGGGATGATCCGTCCTCGGTCGGCGCGGTGACGTTTGACGTGATTCGACGCGCCGCGGCTGTCGTGGCCTCGGATGCGTGGTTTTCGGATTGCCGCGTTTGGGTGTACCGGGGCGTCGAGTCCCCGTGGGGCGCCGCGGAGATCGACATGGCGGTGCCCTTGAGCCCGCGGGAATTGGAGCAGAAGACCCAGACGATCTTCCATCATCGCAGCCAGCGCAGCCAGGCGCCGCTGGCGACCGGCCTGCGTGAGGTTTGGCAGCACGCGGAGCAACAGAATCGGGCGCTGGCCGGCGCCTACGACCGGCTGGGCCTGGCCAACTACGAAGCCATCGAAGGATTCCAGCGAGCGCGCTGGTAAAATGCCATGAAGTTCACGCAACCCCACGCAGACGTGTATGTGCCCGGCGGTGACACGCCCGCGGCCGAGGCGCTGGCGCGAGTGACGCACCTGTGCGTCGCCGCTCATCAGGACGACATCGAGATCATGGCGCAGGCGGGCATCTCCGAGTGCCTCGACACACCGGAACTCGCGTTTGGTGGCGTTGTGGTCACCAACGGCGCCGGCTCGCCCCGGACCGGCGCGTATGGACACCTGACGGACGAGGAGATGCAGCGCGTGCGCCGCGACGAACAACGCCGCGCGGCCGAACTGGGGCAGTACGCGATCCAGATTCAGTTGGCCCATCCCAGCGCTCAGGTGAAGACGCCCGACGATCCGGGCGTGCGCTCGGATTTGCGCACGATCTTCGAAAGCTGTCGCCCCCGTGTGGTGTACCTGCACAACCCGGCGGACAAACACGACACGCACATCGCGGTCCTGCTGCGCTGCATCGAAGCGCTGCGCAGCCTGCCCGCCGCAGCGCAGCCGGAACGCGTGCTTGGGTGCGAGGTCTGGCGCGATCTGGACTGGCTCGTGGATGCCGACAAGGTCGCGCTGGATACAAGCCGGCACCCGGAGCTCGCCCGGGAATTGCTGGCGGTTTTCGATTCGCAGGTTTCCGGCGGCAAACGCTACGACCTCGCGGCGCTCGGCCGCCGACGCGCGCACGCGACGTTCCATACGTCGCACGCCACCGACCGTTTTGAGGGGATCACGTGGGCGATGGATCTGACGCCGCTGTTGCGTGATCCCGGGCTTTCGGTCCGCGAGTTGGTCGGCCAGTATCTCGAGCGCTTCCGTCGCGACGTCGACGAGCGGGTGGCGCGTTTCGGCGGCGCCTGAACCTGAGCGAGAACCGTGTACACGGCGCTTGGTCCGGCCACGCTTCGCAGTGGCGAACAGGTGACGGCGGCCGTGGTGGCGGCGCCGGACCTCGCGTGGGCTGACCGCGTGGAACGGATGCTCGTGCACAAGGGCGATCCGTGGAACTGGCAGAACAGTGCTCTCCTGCGCCAGCAGACTGGAGTAGGCGCGCGTTTTTTCCTGCTGCACCGGGACGGGCAGCCGTTTTCGAGCCTCGCCATC
The DNA here is from genome assembly GCA_023410155.1 of Verrucomicrobiota bacterium. Classification (GTDB taxonomy): domain Bacteria; phylum Verrucomicrobiota; class Verrucomicrobiia; order Opitutales; family Opitutaceae; genus Opitutus. The sequence goes on from JAEYQF010000324.1 coordinate 1,803, forward strand.
ATCGAGGATCAGGGCGTCGGACTGCTTTGCCACGTCTGGACCGCTGAGTCGGACCGTCAGGTGGGCGCGAGTTCGATCCTGATGGAGCATGCGCTCGCCGATTTTCGTCGGCGGGGTGGACGGGCCTTGTACCTGGGCACTGAATACGAAGGGACGGCCTGGCACTACTATCGCCGGCGGGGTTTCGAACCCGTGGCCGGCCGGTGTGGAGCCATGGTGCAGCTCCCGGAACCGCAGGAGGCGTTTACGGCGCGCTGGTTTGCGGCGGGTGAGACGGTGGTCGAGCCGCTCGCCTGGCGGCATTGGCCGGCGGCGTTCCCCTTGTTTCTGGAACCGTCGGGTGGATTGATTCGCCTTGCTGCCGGGCGGTTGTTTGGCGCGATGTTGGCCGAGGAACCCTTGCTGCCGTTGTTGCGTGAACAGGGGCAACGTGCGGCCGTAGGAGAACTGCCCTGCGCGTATGTGCTGCGGGCGAAGGATTCAGCCGCCGTGCTGGGCTTGGCCGGCCGGTCCGAGCATCCCCTTTGGCCCCGGACGGAGATGGTGGATCTGTTCTGCCATGAAACGAGGTGGGCAGCGGCCGGTGCACTGCTCGAGCCACTCCTGAAACAGGATCACGGTACGCGGTTGCTCGCGTATGTGGATCCCGAGCAGCCGCAGAAACAGGCCGCGCTGGAACGCGCTGGCTTCCGGGTGTCGGCGCATTGGCCCCGCGGGCTGGAGGTGACCCAAGGCGGCGCGCGGGTGGAAGTGACGCTGCTGGAGCGGGACTGAATTTATGAAGAGTGCACGCCGAAGCGCCCGCCAGGGTGAGACTGAGTGGTGTTCTGCTGCGCGGCTCGAAGCCGACTGGAAGGTGCTGTGCCGCGACATCGGTGAGCGGCGGGCCGGCACGGCAGGCGAAAAGTCAGCGGCCGACTACATCGTCGCGGAGTTGCAGCGCGCAGGCGTGAAGGAGGCGCAGCTTGAGCCGTTTCCCTGCCTTAGTCTGCGCGAAGGCCGGGCGGAAGTGCTCGAGCGGCGTGGCTCGAAGTGGGTCGGTGTCGAAGCGACGCCGGTCGTGGGCGCCCCGGCGACGCCGGGTTGGGTTCAAGGCGAGTTGGCCTGGCTGGAGTTGCCCGAGCAGACGAACCGGCTGAAGCGCGGCAGCCTGCGCGGCAAGATCCTCGCGCTCTTTGGGCCGATGCCGACCGAACTCGAGGGGCACCGTCGGCTCCTCGCGGCGGATCCGCTCGCGATCATCCACGT
>JAEYQF010000326.1 GCA_023410155.1 Verrucomicrobiota bacterium
TCGTTGGAGAGGGCGAGGATGAGTTCGTTCACCTCGCCCTGCTCGATGCGGGCCAGCAGCGCGGCGAAATTGAGATCCGCGGGCGTGATGTTTTGGAGGGGCGAGAGTTTGCCATGCAGCACGTGAAACATGCCGCGATAGGCGCCACTGCGCTCGATGGCCACAAGATCGGGCACGTGCTCGACCACGCACACGACGGCGGCGTCGCGCTTCGCGTCAGCGCAGATCGGACACAGCGTTTCTTCCGCGAGATTGCCGCAGCGCGTGCAGCGCCGCACCGTGCGGGCGGCTTCTTCGAGCGCCTCCACGAGCGCGGGCAGGCGCGCCGGTTTCTCGACGAGCAGATGCAGCGCGATGCGCTCCGCCGAGCGGTAGCCGAGCCCGGGCAGTTGCTTCAGGTGCTTCTGCAGCTTCTCGAAAGCGGGAGTCATGGGATTTTCGATTCTGGATTGAGGATTCTCGATTTGGCGCGGAGCTGGTCCTGAGTGTGCGCAGCGTTTTCCAGCGAATCGGAAATCGAGAATCAAAAATCCAAAATCACATGAATCCCGGCATCTGGAAGGCGGAGGTGACCTTCTGCATCTCGGCGTCGTTGTAGTCCTTGGCCTGCTTGGCCGCGTCCTGAATCGCGACGAGGAGCGTGTCGGAGACGAGCTTGGCGTCTTCCTTGAGGAATTCGGGATCGAGCGCGATCGAGAGAAACTTTCCCGCGCCGTTGATCTTGATCTTCACGGCGCCGCCGCCGCTGGTGACATCGATCTCCTTGGCCTCGAGCTGGGCCTGGAGCGCTTCGATGCCGCGCTGCATTTTCTGAGCTTGTTTGAGGAGTTTGCCTACGCCGGCCATGGTGAAATCGAGTGAGGGTTTCGGGTTGAGGTTGGGGGTTAACTGCTAATCGGCGGTCGCTGCCAGCACATTTTCGTAGCCTGAGCGGAAATCCGCAAACTGCGGGCACCAGCCGAGCTGCTGCTTCGCGCGCGCATTGGCAATGATGCGATCAGGCGTGATCGCCCGCCGGCCACTCGCGGGCTGCCCGGTGAACCGCGGCTGCGGCACGCCGAGACGCTGCGCGAGCCAGTGCACGATCTCGGACTTTCGCGCCGCTCCGTCATCAGCGAGGTTGAGCACTTCGCGGCGGAAGACTCGGGCCTCGTCCATCGCGGCGAAGATCGCCGCGCAGATGTCATCGCGGTGAACAAGATTGAGGTGATGTTCGCCAGCGCCGGAGACCTCGCCGGCGAGCACTTGATCGACGAGATGCCGGCGACCGGGCCCGTAAATCCCCGCGAGGCGAAACACGACGCGGCTGTCACCCAGCCCCTCATCGTCGAGAAATGCGCGCTCGGCCGCGAGGAGCACTTCGGCGCGTTCGCCGCCGCCGGTCGTAGAGGTCTCGTCGACGGTCACTCCGCCGTCCTGCGGATAGACCGACGTGCTGCTCGTGTAGAGCGCACGGCGCGGCGGTGGGAGTTGCCGGGCCCAGCGGAGGAGCGAGCGCATGCCATCGAGGTAACTCTGCCGGTAGCCCTCGATGCCGCCGCCGGCGGAGCTCACGGTGTTGAGGACGAAATCGGCCGCAGGCAGTGATCCGTGCCACGCGGCGGAAGCGAGATCACCCTCGACGGTGGCGATGCCATCGGCCCGAAGACACCGTGCTGTGTCGGCATTGCGCGTGAGGGCCGTGACCACCGCTCCCGCCGCAGCGGCGCGGCGCGCTACAGCGCCACCGATATAACCGCAGCCAATCACCACGAGACGTGCACCCGACCAGGAGGACATGGGGAAAGTTCTTATGCGATCACACGCTGAACCCCACAGAAAAATGAGTGTGCGTTGCCCACGAATATCCATTTTTTGGATGCATGGCCACGGTGCTCACTCTCCTCGCGGACGGCTTCGAGGAAATCGAGGCAAACGCTCCCATCGATCTCCTGCGGCGTGCGGGCGCTGAGGTAACCGTCGCCGCGCTCGGCGAAACGATCCACGTGACCGGCCGCTGCGGGATCACGCAGCATGCAGACGTGACGCTCGCCGCCGTGCTGGCGCAACCGATGAGAACCTTCGACTGCGTGTTCCTGCCAGGCGGACCGGGCGTGAAAGTGCTGCGAGCGGACCAGCGGGTGAAGCCGCTGCTCCTCGGGCAACACACCGAGGGGCGCTGGATCGCCGCCATCTGTGCGGCTCCCACCGTGCTGCACGATGCCGGACTGCTCAGCGGAAGACGCTACACCGCGCATTTTTCGGTCGCGACAGAGCTCACGGGTATCGTGGCTGAAGAGCGCGTGGTCGTAGACGGGAAGCTGATCACCTCACGCGGCGCCGGCACGGCTTTGGATTTCGGCCTGACGTTGGTGGAGAAGCTGTTCTCGCCGGAGAAAGCCCGTGAGGTCGCGGCATCCATCTGCATGTAGTTTTTTGCAGATTATGAAAATGGGCGTGCCGGTAGGCCCGTCCTTGCGTTCGTGATTCTGGGGTATATACCCCACCCCCAGTTTCGTCTGTGTCCAGCCGCCCTGAACCCTGCCCAGCTCACCTCCCCACCGGAAGTGAGGGGGCGAAGCTCGCGTAAATTCCTAGATGTGCGGGATTAGTGGAGTAATAGACCCTGAAAGCAGCAATGAGTTGCGCACGCAGGTCGTGAAAAGGATGTGCGCCGCCATGTTACACCGCGGACCCGACGATGTGGGCGTCGAGACGCGCGGAAAAGCCACGCTGGGGATGCGCCGTCTGGCGATCTTTGATCCGGCCAACGGCCATCAACCGATGAGCACGGCTGACGGTCGGTTCCAAATCGTGTTCAACGGTGCGATCTACAATCACCGCGAACTGCGATCCGAACTGAGTCGGAGCGGAGCGGTGTTTCGGACGAACTGCGACACGGAGGTGCTGCTCGAGGCCTTTGCAAGGTGGGGCGAAGGGTGCGTCGCGAAGCTGCGGGGCATGTTCGCATTTGCAGTGTGGGATGGGCGCGAAGAGAGCCTCCACCTCGCGCGCGATCCTTTCGGAATCAAACCGCTCTACTACCAACAGAGGGGGCAACGCCTCACCTTCGCCTCTGAAGTGCGGGCGCTGCTCGCGGGCGGAGTTGCTGCGGAGATCGATGCGGAGGCCGTGGCCGAGTTTCTGGCGTGGTTTGCCGTGCCTGCGCCACGCACGATCTACCGCGGCGTCGTGAGCCTGCTGCCTGGCGAGCTTGCACGCTTCAAGAACGGTGAACTGACGACGACGCAAACCTGGAGCTTTTCCGCGCGGAGTGGTTCGGTCCGCGCAGCCCGTTCGCCCGAAGAGTTCACCGCCGAGCTCCGAGTGCGGTTGGAGGACTCGATCCGCGCCCACACACTCGCCGACGTGCCGGTGGGCGCATTCCTCTCCGGGGGACTCGATTCGTCCGGGGTGGTGGGGATGATGACCCGGCACTCGGCCCGGAAGCTGAAGACCTTCTCGATCGGCTTCGAAGAAGCTGCGTTTTCCGAGCAGAAGGAAGCGGAGGAGAGCGCGCGACACTTCGGCACCGAGCACACAAGTCGCATCGTGACGGGTCGGGAGGTTGCCGCCGACCTTTCCGCCATCCTGCGTTCCCTCGATCAGCCCACGGGGGATGGCATCAACACTTACTACGTGAGCGAGACCGCCCGTCGTGGCGGTGTCACCGTGGCACTTTCCGGGCTCGGCGGCGACGAGCTGTTTGGCGGGTATCCATCTTTTCAGGACATCCCGCGACTCGAACGCTGGCTCTCCCTGTGGAAAGTGTTGCCTGGGTTCGCTCGTGCCCCCCTGCTCTCCCGGCTGCGGCACGCCGGCGCACAGCAGCGGAAATTGGCCGATCTGCTCGCGCACGCGCGCAATCGGGACGAACTTGCCGCCCTCTATCGCACCGTGATGCCGCATTCCACCCTGCTTCCCCTTCTCAGTGGCGATGCGCAACGGGCCGCGGTCGCGGCCTCACCCTTCCACCCCGCGCTACCAGAGCTGCAAGCTGCGCTCGCCGGCTGCACGACGCGCGAGACGATCAGCGCGTGGGAACTGCGCACCTACATGGCTGATCTTCTACTTCGCGACAGCGATGTGATGAGCATGCGGCACTCGCTCGAGTTGCGCGTGCCTTTTGTCGATCGCCCCTTGATCGAGTGGCTCTCGGCTCAACCCGCCCAGTATCGCTACACGCCGGGACAACCCAAGCGCGCACTCGCGTCCGCGCTGGCGGACTTGTTGCCCCCTGCTCTGCATACGCGGCGGAAGCGGGGCTTCACCTTTCCTTTCGGCGAGTGGCTGCGCACCGAGCTGCGTCCGTTCCTCGACGAAACATTCAGCGCAAGCAGCGTGGGCCGCAGCGGGTGGTTCTCGCCGGCTGCAGTGGGGAAACTCTGGACCGACTACCTGGCCGCCCGCGATGCAAGGCAATGGTCGCGCGTTTGGGGCGTGGCGGTGCTGATCGACTTCGTAAATCGAGGAGCCAACACGGAGACCCCACGATGAAGAACAGCACCTTGCTTCTTGCGCCGGAGCTTTTCGCCTCTGAAGGCGGCATTCCGCGCATCCTGCAAAACTATCTGCGAGCAATCTCCGAACTTGCAGGACCGGCCCGCCATGTGAGCCTCCTCGCGCTCAACGATCGGATGCTGGACTCGCGCGATCTCCGGCGGTGCGACCCAGCCCTCCGCGTCAAGGACTGGCGGATGTGCGCAGGCAGCAAGTATCGTTTCGTCCGCGCCGCACTGGCGATGAGTCGAACCTGTGATCGCATCGTGTGTGGACATGTGGCGCAGCTCCCCGTCGCCCTGCTGGCGAGGATGTTGAACCCCGGCCTGCGTTACTTCGTCGTCGCTCATGGGATCGAGGTTTGGCGGCCCTTCACGATGGCCGAGCGTCTCGCGTTGCGCGGTGCCCATCGGATTCTCTGCGTCAGTGACTTCACCCGGCGCGAAATGGCGAAGCACCTCTCGCTGCCGGCTGACAAATACGCCGTCGTCTACAATGCGCTGGAGAACGAGCCGAGCCTCGAACCGATGTCTCCGCCCCGTTCTCCTCCTGTGATCCTCACCATTGCCCGGTTGAGCGCCGCGGAGCGCTACAAGGGCGTCGACCATTTGATCGAAGCCATGCCGGCGATCCGCGCCGCGCGGCCCGACGTCGTGCTCAAGGTCATTGGCCGCGGCGACGATCTCGGTCGTATGCACGCGCTGGTGCGCAAGCTCGAGCTCGGCCGGGCCGTCGAATTGATGGGCTATGTCGACGACAAGCGCCTGCGCCAGGAGTTACAGGCGTGCTCGCTGTTCGCGCTGCCGAGCGAGAAGGAAGGCTTCGGCCTCGTCTATCTCGAAGCGATGAACGTCGGGCGCCCCTGTCTCGCAGCCCGTTCCGGTGGCGCACCAGAAGTGATCTCTTCCGACGCGGGCCTGCTCGTCGACTACGGTGATGTGAACGGAATCGCGCACCGATGCCTCGAAGCGCTCGCGCGCACGTGGGATCCCGTAGCGATTCGCACGCAGGCGTCACGATTTTCGTATTCGCAATTTCGCGACCGCATCGGCTCGCTGCTCAACGGTTGAACTCTCCAGCTGTGTCAAACCAACCCATCTCCGAGCTCGTGATCGAACCGGGCCGGAGCGCCGCTCGCTACTGGTCCGATCTCTGGCGCTATCGCGAGCTGCTCGGCTTCCTCGCGTGGCGCGACATCAAGGTTCGTTATAAGCAAGCTGTGTTTGGCGCAGGCTGGGCGTTGTTTCAGCCGCTGATGACGACGATCATCTTCACGTTCGTCTTCGGCCGCCTGGCGAACATGCCCGACGGAGGCGTGCCCTATCCAGTGCTCGTTCTGGCAGGGCTCATGCCGTGGCAGCTTTTCTCCAACGCGCTCAACGGCGCGAGCGCGAGTGTCGTGGGCAACTCGCACCTGATTTCGAAGATCTATTTTCCGCGGCTCGTGATCCCGCTCGCGTCGCTTGGAGTCTCGCTGATCGATTTCGGGGTGGTGTTCGTGCTGTTTGTCGCGATGGCCGCGTGGTTCGGAGTTTTTCCGAGCTGGCATTGGCTGGCGCTGCCGCTGTTCATGACGCTCGCTCTGCTGCTCGCACTCGGCGCCGGCTTGTGGCTCACGAGCCTCACCGTGCGGTTTCGTGATTTTCGCTTCGTCGTGCCATTTCTGCTGCAGATCGGGGTGTTTGTTTCGCCGGTCGGTTTCCGCACTGATTTCTACCCGAACTGGCGCGAGCTCCTGGGGCTCAATCCCCTCACGGGTGTAATCGACGGTTTCCGCTGGTGCCTGCTCGGCGGCGAACAGGCGATCGATCCGCTCAGCATCGCCTCCTCTGTCACATTTGCGGCCGTGTTGCTGGCGACCGGCCTGTGGTATTTCCGCCGCACCGAACGGCAGTTTGCCGACATCATCTGACATGAGCCTCCCCGCCATCGAAGTCAGCGGCCTGGGCAAGCGCTACGTGATCGAACACGAATCGCGCCATGACAATCTGCGCGACCAGCTGCACCACACCGCGCGCAAGCTCTGGCGCCGCGTGCGGTGGGGCACGAGTTTCGCGCGGGAGGAATTCTGGGCGCTGCGCGATCTTTCCTTCACCGTGCAGCCCGGCGAAGTGGTCGGCATCATCGGTCGCAACGGCGCCGGCAAGAGCACGCTGCTGAAAGTTCTTTCGCGTATCACCGAACCCACTACAGGCCGCATCAAGCTCCGTGGCCGCGTGGCGTCGCTGCTCGAAGTCGGCACCGGATTCCACCCCGACCTGACCGGCCGAGAGAACATTTATTTGAACGGTGCGATCCTCGGCATGAGCCGCGCCGAGATCCGGAGCAAGTTCGACGAGATCGTGGCGTTCGCGGAGGTGGAGCGCTTCCTCGACACGCCGGTGAAGCGCTACTCGAGCGGCATGTATGTGCGCCTCGCCTTCGCGGTGGCCGCGCATCTGGAGCCGGAGATCCTCATCGTCGACGAAGTGCTCGCAGTCGGCGATGCGGAGTTCCAGAAGAAGTGCATCGGCCGCATGGATGCCGTGTCTCGATCCGGCCGCACAGTGCTGTTCGTGAGTCATAATCTTGAAGCCCTGCGCGCCATCTGCCAGCGAGGCATTTTGCTCCAGAGCGGCAAGATTGCAGCAACGGGAGAAATCGGCGAAGTGCTCGGCCGCTACCGCGCGCCAAATTCCTGCCTGAGTTCCGAGTATCCTGCCCGCGCCGGACACCCGGCGATCACCGCAGTGGAAGTGGATCCAATCGCGCTGGCCCAAGGTGACCTTGAGGTAGGCGTGCGCTATGAAGCTCCAACACCCCTTCGCCCTGCAGTCGCTGGTATCATCCTCTTCAGCAGCGAAGGACGGCCGCTGTTTGGCACCAACATGAGGATGCATCCGCCCGTGGAAACGAAGGGCGAAGCGCGATCTGGGGTGTGCCGTCTCACCGTTCCCTCCCTTCCATTGCATTCGGGAACCTATTCTATCTCAGCCTGGCTGGGGGATCGTTCCCAAGATTTTGACTCCAAGCTGGACGCGGTGTCGTTCGCTTTCGTCTCGCCGCGTCATTATCCAAACCGCCCATCGGTGCACGTCATCGGTCCATTGGACTTCTCGTGCACCTGGACCGTAACCAAAGATTGAGATGAGACTGATGCGACTACTTCGCCGAGCAGCTTCAGAATGGCGGATCTGGCAGATGAAAGCGGCGGGAGTCCAGTTCGCAGGCGCTTGCGAGATTGGCAGAGGTGCTCAAGCGATGCGCGGATTCCATGCAGGAGGCACCGGGAAAGTTAGGGTTGGCGCAGGTAACCGCTGGGAGACGGGCGTGATAGTCCATGCGTATGGAGGCGCGATCAATCTCGGCTCCAACGTATTCCTCGGCCCTTACACGGTAATCTATGGCCATGGCGGCGTAGAAGTCGGTGATGACACGCTCATTTCGATGCACTGCAGGGTTCTCTCCTCGGAACACTCGGTGCCGTCAATGACGCGACGGATCCGTTGGGAGCCCGATCGGCTGATGAGCACACGCATCGGCCGGGACGTCTGGCTCGGCGCGGGCGTCACCGTCCTTGGAGGCGTCAATATTGGAGATGGCTGTGTAATTGGCGCTGGCGCTGTCGTGACCGGAGATCTTTCGGCGGGCTCCGTCGCAGCAGGGATTCCGGCCCGCGTGCTTCGCCAACGCCCCGCCTAACCCGCGGTCTTGAACTGGAGCGGCCCGGACTTGATTCCCGCCGCGCCCCCCCCCGCCGGATGAACGACGTCGCACGACCTTCCCCATCAGTCTGGCGCGGCGATCTCCTCGCCGCCGGGTTGACGCTGCTCTGGCTGATACTGATCCGGGCTGCCTTCGAATCTCCGTGGGGTTTCGTGCCGGTGGAATCGCCCGAAGGGCTTCGCGTCGGAATCCCCTACAACGTGGGAGACACGTGGTCTTACCTCTCGTGGGCCAGGCAATACGAGCTTGGACACTTTGCCGCTTCGCTCCTCTACTCAACCGAGCCGCACACTGGCTGGCTTTGGATCTTCCCATTGTGGCTGGACGGGCTGCTCGCCGCTGCTACCGGCTGGCCGCTGATCGGCGTGTATTCCACCCTCGGCGCTCTCGGCGCGGCTGTGGCCGTCGTCTGCTTCCGCCGCGCCGCGTTAACGCTCGGATTCGAGCCCTCCGCCGTTTCGTGG
>JAEYQF010000187.1 GCA_023410155.1 Verrucomicrobiota bacterium
ATCCTGTTCGTCATCGACGGACTGGAGGGCGTGACCGCGCTCGATGAGAAGATCGGTGCGATGCTGCGCCGCAGCAAACGACCGGTCCGACTCGTCATCAACAAGGCCGACTTCGACGACGAGAAAATCGAGCTCGCAGAAGCGTATCGCCTCGGCCTCGGGGAGCCGGTTCGCGTCTCTGCTGAGCACGGCCGCGGCGAAGCGGAATTGCGCGCCGCCATCCTCGAAACACTTGGTCCGGCGCCATCCGAAGAATCGGCCGAGGAGCAGGCGAAGAAGCCGCTCGGTGTTTGCTTCATCGGCCGTCCCAACGTCGGCAAATCCTCGCTCAGCAACCGGCTCCTGGCCAGCGACCGCTTGATCGTAAGCGATGTGCCCGGCACCACCCGCGACGCGGTCGAGCTGCCTTTCGACTTCCGGGGCCGAGACGGGAAACTGCACCCGTTTCGCCTGATCGACACTGCCGGAATCAAGGCGGCCACGAAGCTCGCGTCGCCGGTCGAATATTTTTCCCGGCTGCGTTCGCTCGATGCGATCAAGAACACCGACGTCGTCTTCCTCGTGCTCGATGCGATGGAGGGCGTCACGCAGCAGGACAAAGCGATCGCCGGTGAGGCGGTGAAAGAGCACAAGCCCATCGTCATCGTCGTCAATAAATGGGATCTGGTGAAGCAGGCCTTCAAGGCGAAGGGCGGGTTCGAACCCTACAAAAGCGAGCGCGACTACCGCGAAAAATACGAAGCCGCACTGTTCAACCGCCTCTATTTCACGCCCGGCTCCCCCGTGATTTTCGTGTCCGCCATGAGTGGCTACGAAGTCGATCGCATGATGAACGCCGCCGTCAGACTGCACCGCCGCCTCGGGGCGAAATTGCCGACGGCGAAGCTCAATCAGGTGCTGCAATTCCTGTCGGAGCGCACACCCCCGCCGGCCGTGGGAGGAAAACGTTTCCGCGTATATTACGCTGTGCAGACGGGCAATCGCCCGTTCCGCATCCGGCTTTTCTGCAACCGCGAGGAGAAACTCACCGAGCAATATCGCCGCTACCTCGAAGCGGGCGTCGTCAAGGAGTTCGATCTGGCGGGCTGTCCCGTGCATTTCGATCTCGTCGGGAAAGAGAAACACGAGCCCGGCACGCCCTATTCCGGCAAGGCCGCGCGCGGCGAGGCGTTTACGCCCAAGTGGAAGGCGCGCGAGGCCGCGGGTGATGAATCTGCCCATGAAACCCTCGAAGACTGAATTCCGCGGTGGCGAGGCCTTGTGCTTCTCCACCCGCGCGCTGGAACTCGTGGTGACGACCGCCGTCGGTCCGCGCATCGTCTCACTTCGCTCGAAGGGCGGAAAGAAGAAGAACCTTTTCATCGAACTGCCCGACGACGGTTCGCGTCTCCTCGGTTACGATTTGCGCGGCGGTCACCGCCTGTGGCATTCGCCCGAGCATCCGGTTCGCACGTATCAGACCGACGATTCGCCGCTCGAGGTGAAGTCGCTCAAGAACGGCGTCGCACTCACGCAGCCCGCTGAGGAGAAGACCGGTATCCAGAAAGCCATTACGGTCGAGTTTATCGGCGAGCGCACCGTCAAGGTCACGCACGCGCTCACCAATCGCGGTCTTTGGACGGTCGAGTGCGCGCCGTGGGGCATCACGATGCTCGACGGCGGCGGTTACGGGGTCATTCCGCTGCTCCCGAAAGGCAGTCACGAGGACGGCGATCTGTTGCCCAACTACTCGCTCGTGCCGTGGAGTTACACGGATCTCTCGTTGTCGCTCTGGGAGATCAACCGCGACTTCCTCGGCATCAATGTGCCGGAGGTGAAAATCCCCCAGAAGCTCGGCATCACGAATTACCCCGGCTGGGCCGCCTACTGGAATCAGGGCACGACGTTCGTGAAGCAGGCTCCCGTGATCAAGGGCGCCAACTATCCCGATCTCGGTTCCTGCTTCGAGGTGTTCACCAACGGCACGCTTTGCGAATTCGAGAGTCTCGGTGTGCTCGCGAGACTGGAGCCGGGCAAAACCGTGAAACACGTCGAGCACTGGACCGTGATCGACGGACTGCCGAAGCCGAACTTGGCGGCCAATTTCGCCAAGCTGCAGGCCGCGGTGAAGCCGTGGCTCGCCAAGCTCTGAGTCCGCGGCGCCGCCGCGTTTGCCGATGCCCGCTCCGCTTCGTCTCGTTTTCCTCGGATCGGATGCGATCGCGCTCCCGCTGCTCGAGTGGATCGCGAGCGAGGGGAGTGCGCACGCGCGACTCATCGCTGTTTATACCCAGCCTGACCGTGCGGTCGGGCGCGGACAAAAGATCGTGCCCAACGCGATCAAAACGTGGGCTCTCGCGCGCGGATTGCCGGTTTTCCAGCCGGAGAAACTCACTGACGAGGTGCGCGCGCACTACGCCACGCTGGGTGCCGATCTCGCGCTCGTGATGGCCTACGGCCACATCCTGCGGGATGCGTTCATCGCCACGCCGCGGCTCGGCACACTGAATCTGCATGCGTCGCTTCTGCCGCGCTATCGCGGTGCGTCGCCGATCCAGACGGCGGTGGCGAATCAGGAAGCGGAAACGGGCGTTTCGCTGATGCGTATCGTCCGCCAACTTGACGCTGGTCCGGTCGCCGAGGTCGAGCGCGTGCCGATTGCGCCACTCGATACTGCGCTCGAGATTGAGGCGAAGCTTGCTGCCGCGTGCGTGCCGCTGCTCGCGCGCACGTTGCCGCGGATCGCGGACGAATCGCTCACGTTCGTCGAACAGGATCACGCGCAGGCGACCTTCTGCCGAAAGCTCGAGAAAGCTGATGGCGCGCTCGATTTCTCCCGGCCCGCGCGCGAACTCGCGGCGCGGATCAACGGACTGTTCCCCTGGCCCGCGTGCAGCGTGGAGTGGGAGGGCGCCACGTTGAAGTTCGGCCTGGCCGACGTCGCGGAAACAGACACGCGCCGAGGGGCTCCAGGAGAAGTTCTAAGCGCAGATGCCGCCGGCCTCTTGATCGCTTCGGGCGAAGGCGTGCTGCGCATCCGCAGACTCCAGCGCCCCGGCGGGAAGATGCTCAATGCCTCCGACTTTCTCCGCGGTCACTCCATCCCCGTGGGGACGATCTTCCCCTCGACATCGCTACGACCACTCGTCGCCCCGGTGCCCTTTCGCAAATGAGCTCCGGCGCGCAGGGGACAATGTCAACTGATAGTTGACGTTGTCTTCAGGGGCATTCGATGAGGCTTGAGCCAAGGCGGGGTCGCGAGGGCGTGCGGACAGGGCGCAACATGGTGCGGACGCTGGCACGAGTCGGTGCGCATGCTGGCATGAGTCGGTGCGGATGCTGGCGTGACTCGGTTCGCACTGAGGAGCGTCTCAATGCACACTTTGGCGTGAGTCGGTGCAGACTCGGGCGCGACGCGGGCATATGTCGCTTGTTTTCGCGGGGTGGTTTTCGCAAAATCGCATTTATGGTCATGCGAATCCTTCTTGGCTGCGCGCTGGGCTCGGTCAGCGCGTGGGCGCAATCCTCCACGCAAATCGAGGTGGCCAATCTGCGTGAAGATGTGCGCGGACTCGTGCAGCGCGTCGGCGAACTGCAGTTGCGCGTCGAGCAGCTGGAGCGGGAGAACGTGGAGCTGTCGCGCCGCGCCGAGTCAGGACAGCGATCGGCGGTGACGCTCGTGCAATTGAACGAGGCCATCGCCACCTTGAACCAGGCGATCCGGTCATCCTCCGCGACCACCAAGGCGGAGACGCTGGAAACGGTCGCCGCGCAGATGGAAAAACTCGCACGGGAGACGAATGCGGCGATCGAATCGCTGGCGCGCGGCGGCGCAGCGCGGCCTGCGGCGGCGGGTTTTTCCGAGGATTACCCGAAGGAGGGGATCAGTTACACTGTGCAAAGGGGCGATACGCTGGCGTCGATTGCGAAAAAACTCGGCGCTCGGACGCAGGATATCGTCAACGCAAACAAGCTCGCCGATCCCTCTCGCATTCAGGTCGGCCAAACGCTTTTCATCCCGGGAGGAAAATAAACGCCCATGTCAGCAGCCCCTAAATCTCGTCTTGGCCGCGGTCTCGGCGGCTTGATCGCCAGTGCGGCTCCGGCCCAGAAACCTGCCGCACCCGCGCCAACTGCGGCGGCGAACTCCGCGCCCGCACCGGCACCGGTGGCTTCCGGCGCTCCCGGTTATCTCGAGATACCGGTGCTAGCGGTGGAGCCGAGTCCCTATCAGGCGCGACGCGAGATCACGCCGGAGCAGTTGAACGAGCTGGCGGAGAGCATCCGCTCGGAAGGTTTGCTGCAGCCGATCGTCGTGCGGAAAACGGGAGAGAAATTTCAGCTGATCGCTGGCGAGCGGCGCTGGCGGGCTTTCCAGCAACTGAAGATCAAGTCGATCCCGGCGCGCGTCGTGGAGGCGAGCAATGCTTCGTCGGCAGCGTTGGGCTTGATCGAGAATCTGCAGCGCGAGGGTCTGAACCCGATCGAGGAGGCCCACGGTTACGCGAGCCTTATCCGGGATTTCGACCTTACGCAGGAATCGGCAGCAGATCGCGTCGGCAAAGGACGCGCCTCGGTCGCGAACTCGCTTCGGTTGCTATCGCTGGATGGCGAGATCCAGGGCTTCCTTTCGAAGGGGCTCCTGAGTGTCGGTCACGCCAAGGTGTTGCTCGGCATCACCGACCCGGCGCAGCGCACCGTGCTCGCGCGCCGAGTGATCGAGGACGGTCTCAGCGTGCGTGCGACTGAAAAGCTCGTGCAGGAGCGCAAGGCGGCGCCGGTCGCCTCTGGTGCGGTCGCAGCCAAGCATCGCGCGCTGCCGGCAAAGGACGCGGAAGCGGTCGCCGGAATCGAGAAAAAGCTCACGTCACATCTCGGTGCACGCGTGGCCGTGCTGCACACGCCCAAGAAGGGCCGCATCGTGATCGAGTATCGCGGCAACGAGGACCTCCAGCGCGTGCTGGAGAAACTGGGCGTGGAACTTTGACCCGTGGCGCGCGTTCGCCGTCCGACGGATTGCCGGGCGGAGTGAGAAGGCGCAATCTGTCCAGCGACGCAAAAAGGCCGGCTTGGCAGCCGGCCTTTGTTGCAAGGGAGAGGTGAGGTTCGCTCAGCTGCGGCCCATTTTGCCGACGCGACGGGATTTCGCCTCGATGAATTCGCGGATGACATCCATGCGTTGGCGCTGGCGGTCTTCCTCGGCGATTTCGTCGGAGCTGCGGATGGCCTCGTGCTTGGCCATCGCCTTGCGCATCTTGGAGAGCGCGAGGTATTCGAGCTGACGGATGCGCTCGCGCGTGACGTTGAAGCGCTTGCCGACTTCCTCGAGCGTGAGCTCGTCTTTTCCGTCCAAGCCGAAGCGCAGACGGATGATCTCGGCTTCGCGGGCGTCCAGAGAGTCGACCATGGCGTGCAGGTCGAGATTGCGGCTCTTGTCGCGCAGACCCTCGTAAGGGGAGACTGCGTTTTCGTCGCCGACGATCTCGCCGAAGGTCGCGGAATCGTTTTCGTCGCCCACCGGTGCATCGAGCGATGCCGGGCGGACGCTAACGGACTTCAAGTGCGCGACCTTGCTGGTCGGGATTTGGAGTTCGATCGCCAACTCTTCGTCGGTGGGCTCGCGGCCGAGCTCCTCGGTCAAAGCCATCGCGGTGCGGCGCATCTTGGAGATTTTATCGACCAAGTGAACGGGCAGGCGGATGGTCTTGGACTGGTTGGCGAGAGCGCGCTTGATGGATTGTTTGATCCACCACGCGGCATAGGTTGAGAGCTTGCCGCCCTTGCGCGGATCGAAGCGCTCCACGGCCTTGATGAGACCGATGTTGCCTTCGCTGATCAGGTCGAGCAGCGGGAGGCCGAAATCTTTATAGTCCATCGCGATCTTCACGACGAGACGGAGGTTCGCCTTGATCATGTGATCGCGGGCGGACTTGTCGCCCCGACGGATGCGTTTCGCGAGAGCGATTTCCTCGTCGATCGTCAGGAGGGGCGTCTTGCCGATCTCCTGAAGGTAGAGCTGGAGGTTACTGCGATCGCCGTGCGCGATGGTCTCGGCGGGCGCGCGATCCGATTTCTCGAGGAAAGAGGGCGGAGCGTCGGGTGCATCGAAACGGAGGGAGGCGGATTCATCCGTAGCTTCGACGCTGGAGGGAAAAGGCTTCGATTTAACGGGCATGGGGGACTCCTTGGTGGGTTAGAGGGAGAACGAGTGTGGCTTGTTCCCGAACTGTAGCTAACGCTGTTCCATATGGTCTTACGCGCGGCCCAGAGGAAGGATGCACAAAAAACACGCAGGGGTGGCGCGTTTTTGGCGCAGGCGCCCGGAGGCCGCGTGCCAGCCTGGCGCTATCTTGCTGAGTCAGGGGTCTCAACCCCAACCGTAGACAGAACCCGGCAACGCCGGTTCAAAATTGTTCGGCCATGGCGACGGCTTTGAGCAACGCCGAAGCCTTGCTCACCGTCTCCTGATACTCGGATGCAGGCACCGAATCCGCCACCACACCGGCGCCCGCCTGGATGTGGATCTTGCCGTCTTTGAGCAATGCTGTGCGCAGCATGATGCAGGTGTCCATGTTGCCGTCGTAGCCAAAGTATCCCAGTGCGCCCGCGTAGAACCCGCGCTGGGCAGGCTCCGATGCTGCAATGATTTGCATCGCTCGGATCTTGGGCGCGCCGGTGACTGTGCCGGCGGGGAAAGTCGCGCGCATGAGGTCGTAGGCGTTGCGGTCGGGCGCGATCTCGCCCTCGACTTGAGAGACGATGTGCATGACGTGCGAATAGCGTTCTATCACCATCATCTCGGGGACTTTCACGGACCCGAATCGACAGACTCGCCCGATGTCATTGCGGGCCAGATCCACCAGCATCAGATGCTCCGCCCGCTCCTTCTCGTCCGCGAGAAGTTCCCGTTCCAGGGCAAGATCTTCGGCGGCGGTGGCTCCGCGCTTGCGCGTGCCGGCGATCGGCCGGATCTCGACCAACCCATCGGTGAGCCGCACGTGCACCTCAGGTGATGCGCCGACGATCGAGAAGTCACCCGCCTCCAAGATGAACATGTAAGGCGACGGGTTCACCGTCCGCAAAGCGCGATAAAGATCCAACGGGGCTCTCGCGAACTCACGGGTGAAGCGTTGCGACGGCACGAACTGGATGATGTCGCCCGAGCGGATGAACTCCTTGCCGTCGTCCACGCATTTCTCGAACGCCGGTCGCGTGAAGTTGCCCGGGGGCACGGTTATTTTCGCGGGCTCGATCAGCGGAGCGGGGGCGAGTTCGCGCGGCTGTTTCAACAGCGAGAACAAGTGATGGAGTTCAGCCACGGCGGCATCGTAGGCCCCGGCCGCATCGCCGTTGACGTGGGCATTGACGCACAGACGCAGGGTTTGCTTCGCGCGATCGAAGATCAGCAGCGAGTCCGAAAGCATGAAGTAGAGCAGCGGGGTGCCGAGCTCGTTGACGCGGGCTGCGGGGACGCTCGGCTCGACCCGCGTCACGTATTCATACCCGACGAAACCCACGGCGCCGCCGGTGAAGCGCGGCAGCCCGGGGAACGCGACCGGCGTGTAGCCCGCCATCTCGGCTTCAATCAGCTTTAGGGGATCGGCCGGTGTCGGGATGGTCTCAGTGGCGCGGCCGGGCACGCGGATTTCCGTAGTCTTCTCTCCGCAAACGAAAACTTTCCGCGGACGGCAGCCGATGAAGCTGTAGCGGGAGAGATGCTCGCCGCCTTCCACCGATTCCAGCAGATAGGATGGCCCCGCTTCCTTCAGCTTCGCGTAAGCAGACACTGGCGTCTCGAAGTCTGCCATCAGATCAGTGAACACAGGGATGATGTTGCCCTGGGCGGCGAGACTGACGAAAGCGTCCTTGCTGGGGTGAATGTTCATCGACGGAGCCGGGGTTATGCGCAGCGGGGGAAACACGGGCAAGGCCAATGAAATCGCTTCGCGTCACAGCTCGCCGCCGAATCGGGCGCGGGTTGAGCTGGTCTGCGACGCGACTCAGGACGGACTTGGGCGCGACTCAGGACGGATCTGATCCCGACTCGAGCCGCACGCTGGCGCGGCTCACTCGACGGTGACGGATTTCGCGAGGTTGCGCGGCTTGTCGACGTCGCACTTGCGCTCGACGGCGATGTAGTAGCTGAGCAATTGCACCGGCACGGAGGCGACGATGGGGAGCACTGCTTCGTGGCATTCGGGGATGGTCACGACTTCGTCGGCGAGGCCGGGCGGCAGTTCGCAGCCTTCGGTGACGATCGCGATCACGGGGCCTTTGCGCGCCTTGATCTCCTGCATCGAGGAAACGACTTTGTTGAAGATCTCTCCCTTGGGCACGAGGAAGACGCTTGGGCATTGCTCGCTGATGAGGGCGATCGGGCCGTGTTTCATCTCCGCGGCGGGATAGCCTTCGGCGTGGATGTAGGAGATCTCCTTTAACTTCAGCGCGCCTTCGAGGGCGATGGGGAAGAGGGAGAGTCGTCCGAGGAAAAGGAAGTCATTGAAATGCGCGTAGCGCTTGGCGATCTCCTTCAGACGCGGGGCCTGCTCGAGTGTGCGACGAACCAGGGCGGGGGCGGACTTGAGCGCCTCGACGTATTGCACGCCATCGCTGAAGCTCATGTCGCGCTGCCGTGCGACGTAGAGCGCGATCATCGCGCCGATGAGCAGCTGGGAGGTAAACGCCTTGGTGGATGCGACACCGATCTCGGGCCCGACGTGTTGGTAAACTCCTCCGTCGGCTTCGCGCGCGATGGTGGAGCCGACGACGTTGTTGATGGCGAGCACGCGATAGCCTTTGCGCTTCGCTTCGCGCATCGCGGCGAGCGTGTCGATGGTCTCGCCCGATTGGCTCATGACGAAGAACAGCGTGTCGCGGTCGAGCGGTGAGTTGCGGTAGCGAAACTCGGACGCGTAATCGACCTCCACGGGCACCCGCGCGAAACGTTCGATGAGATGCTCGGCCACGAGGCAGGCGTGCCACGCGGAGCCGCAGGCGCAGAACATGAAGCGATCGATCTGCCGAAATTCTGCGGCGCTGATGTTGAGTCCGCCGAAAAGTGCCGTGCTGCCGTCCTCCGAAAAGCGTCCGCGCATCGAGTTCTCGAGTGCCTGCGGCTGCTCGAAGATCTCTTTTTCCATGAAGTGCGCGTAGCCGTTGAGCTCGGCGTCCTCGATCGTCCAGGTGATCTTGTCGACCACCGGAGAGACGTCCTCCTGATCCAGCGTGGTGATGGAGAACGCCGAGGGGGTGATGTGCACGATCTCGCCGTCTTTCAGGTAAACGACGTTCTGGGTGCGGCTGATCAGGGCCGACGCGTCGGACGCGAGGATGTATTCGCCATCGCCGACGCCGAGGATGAGCGGGGAAGCCTTGCGCGCAGCGACGATCTCGTCGGGGAAATCGACGCAAAGCACGGCGATGCCGTAGGTGCCTTCGACATGGCGGAGCGTCTTACGCACGCTTTCGAGGAAGCGGTGATGCCCGTTGTTTCCCTGAGGCTCCTTGGCGAAATGATACGCGATGAGATTGCAGAGAACTTCCGTATCCGTCTCGGACTGGAACGTGTAGCCCTTGCCGACGAGGAATGCCTTAATTTTTGCGAAGTTCTCAATCACGCCGTTGTGGATCAAGGCAATGCGGCCATCGCTGCTCACGTGCGGATGAGCATTGGCGTCTGTGACGCCGCCGTGCGTGGCCCAGCGGGTGTGCCCGATGCCGGTCGTCCCCAGAAAGTGGTGACGTGCGGCCTCTTTTGACAATCCGTCGACGCGGCCAACCTTTTTCGCGACCTCGAGCCGTCCACCTTGGACGACGCAAACCCCCGCGGAATCATAGCCGCGATATTCGAGGCGCTTCAGACCTTCCAGAATAATCGCAGATGCTTTCTGTTTACCGACATAGCCAACGATTCCGCACATATTTTTCCGTTTTTTGTTTGGCGAAATTAACAGGCCGCTCCCAACGTGGAGCAAGGCTTTAGACCAACCCCTAAATAACAATTTGTCATGAGCGTATATAACAGCGTGTTGGCCGTCATCATGGGTGGCGGCCGTGGAACGCGCCTTCATCCCCTCACGCAGGAGCGTTGCAAGCCCGCCGTGCCTCTCGCCGGCAAATATCGACTGGTCGATATTCCGATCAGCAACTGCATCAACTCCGGCATCAACCGCATCTTCATCCTCACGCAGTTCAACACCGCGTCGCTTCACCGGCACATTCAGAGCACCTATCACTTTGATCCTTTTGGCGGCGGCTTCGTTGACATCCTCTCGGCCGAGCAAACGGAGAAAAGCGCCGACTGGTATCAAGGCACCGCCGATGCCGTCCGGCGAAATCTCCTGCACTTCCGCGCCGCGCCCCATGATCTGGTGATGATCCTTTCCGGCGATCAGCTGTATCGCATGGATTTCCGCCGAATCATCGACGAGCACCTCGCCAACAAGGCCGACGTCACGCTCGCCGCGATCCCGGTCCCGGCCTCGCAGGTAGAGGCGCTCGGTGTCATGCGAGTGGGCGACGATCTTCAAATCTCGGAGTTCGCCGAGAAGCCGAAAGATCCGAAGGTCGTGGAAAACTTCACGCTGAGCGATGCGAACATCGCCCGCCTCAAGAATGCGCCCGGCGAAAAAAGCTGCCTCGCGTCGATGGGTATCTACGTGTTCAACCGCGACGTCCTTGCTGACGCGCTCGATAACACGATGGCCGACTTCGGCAAGGAGGTCATCCCGGGGCTCCTCGGCAAGAAGCGCCTCTACGCCCACATCTTCCAGGGTTACTGGGAGGACATCGGCACGGTCAAAGCGTTCTTCGATGCCAACCTCGCGCTCGCGCAGCCGCTTCCGCCTTTCAACTTCTTCGAGCCGACCGCGCCGATCTACACACAGGATCGCTACCTTCCCGCCTCGAAGCTCAACCGCTGTGAGATCGACCACGTCGTGATCGGCGATGGTTCCATCCTCACCAACTCCACGCTGAAACATTGCGTGCTCGGCATCCGCTCTTTCATCGGCGAAGGCTCCGTGCTCGAAGACACCATCGTCATGGGCTCGGATTACTACGAGACCGACGATCAGCTCGCCGCCAATGTGAAGGCCGGCGTCCCGCACCTTGGCGTAGGGAAAAACTGCCGCGTGCGAGGTGCGATCATCGACAAGAATACGCGCATCGGCGATGGCTGCGTGCTGGATGCCACCGGCAAGGCCGATGGCTCCTATGTCGATGGCCAGGTCGTTATTCGCGACGGCGTGCTCGTGGTGCGTAAAGGCGCCACGCTCGCGCCCGGCACGAAAGTCTGAAGGGCGCGACTCGCGCCAAAGTTCGCGCCGACTCGGAAGAAGGTCCGTCCCGAGTCGAGCCAAGGTGCGGATGGAGGAGCCCCTAGTTGGACAGGCGGAGACGGAGACGATCCGTCTCTTTCTTTCTCCGTTACCTTCGTTTCCTTCTCTTAAAGGTCTGAGCTCAGCGCGACTTGGCGGCCACTTGCGGCTTGCGGCTCACTGCGATCAAACCGGCGCCGGCCATGACGAGGAAGATCGAGTAAAACGTCCCTCGGCTCAGGCCGAGGAGGAGCGAGGCGTCTGGCTCCCGAAAGACCTCACCCATCGAGCGAAGGATCGCATACGCGATCATGAACTCTCCGCTGAGTCGGCCGGGAGAGGTTCGGACGATCTCTGTGCGCCAGAAGCGCCATTGCATGAACGTCAGCAAGAGCGCGCCTTCGAGCGCGGCTTGGTAGAGTTGGGAAGGGTGGCGGGGCACATCGCCGCCGCCGGTGTTGGAGAAGATGACGGCCCAAGCCACCGTGGCAGGTTTGCCCCACAGTTCGCCGTTGATGAAGTTGGCGATGCGACCGAGCATCAATCCCAGTGGCGCGCACGCCACGATCAGATCGCCGAGGTGGAGAAAGGGGATCCTGCTGCTGCGCGAGAACCACCACAGCGCAGCCGCCACGCCGAGAAAGCCGCCGTGGCTCGCCATGCCGCCCTCCCACACACGGAACAGGCTGAACGGTTCCGAAACGAGGAGCTCGGGCTGATAGAGGAGAAACCAGCCGAGCCGCCCGCCGATCATCACGCCGAGCACCAGCGCGACCATGAAGTCAGTGATGCGCTCGCGAGGCAGTTGACCACGACCGGAAGCAGCGAAGCGCCCGAGTAGCCACGCGCCGCCGACGAACCCCAACAGGTAAGCGAGGCCATAGTAGCGAACGCCGAATGTATCCGAAAACTGGATAAGGAATGGGATCAGGT
>JAEYQF010000125.1 GCA_023410155.1 Verrucomicrobiota bacterium
GCGCGATGCCGACCGTGACCAGTGCGATCGTCGAGCCAATCGAGAGGTCGATGCCGCCCGAGATGATGATCAGCGTCATGCCGAGCGCGGCGATGCCGATCACGGCCGTTTGCTGAAGGATGATCGCGAAGTTATCCCACGTCGCGAAGGTCTCGAAGCGCAGTGCGGCGAAGAGCGCGCAAACCGCGATCAGGCCGAAGAGCGGGCCGAAGTTTCCCAAGCCATGGCGCAGCAGGCGCGAAACGAGAGGTTCGGAAGCGGCAGTCATGAAGCGGAGGTGGCGCCGGTCGCGGCGAGCATGATGGAGTGTTCCGTCCACGCTTCGACAGGACGCGCGGGCCCGAGCACGCCGCGGCACATCACAGCCACGCGGTCGCAGGTGCCGAGCAACTCCGGCAGGTAACTGCTCACCATGAGCACGGCTTTGCCGGAGGTCGCGAGTTCGTCGATGAGTCGGTAGATCGTCTGTTTCGCGCCGATATCGACCCCGCGCGTGGGCTCATCGAGCAGGAGCACATCGGCGCCGTTGCGCAGCAGGCGGCCGAGTGCGATCTTCTGTTGGTTCCCACCGGAAAGCTCCGCGATGAGCTGGCGCGGACTCGCGCAACGCACGCCAAGTCGCGTGATCCAGTCGATGGTCTCGGCGAGTTGCCGCCCCGGACGCATGCGCCACGGCAGGCGCGGCAGGGTGAGATTATCAGCGAGGCTGAGATCGAGCGCGAGGCCCTCGGCCTTCCGATCTTCGCTGAGAAAGCCGACGCCGTGATCCCAGCACTGCGCAGGCGTCTCCGCGCGCACAAACGCGCCGAGGCGAACTTCGCCGGAGCGCACCGGATCGAGCGCGAAGATCGTGCGAAGCAACTCGCTGCGGCCGGCACCAACGAGGCCCGCGATGCCGAGGACTTCACCGCGATGCAGGGTGAGCGAGGCGGAGACGGGTTTTGTTGCGCCCGCGAGGTCCTTCACCTCGAGCACGACTTCGCCGCGCGTGCGCAGCGAGCGCACATAAAGATCCTCCACCTGCCGGCCGACCATCGCCTGCGCGAGCGCGGCGGGCGTCGTTTCGCTGGTGCGCCCCGTCGCAACCGTCATCCCATCGCGCAAGACCGTGTAGCGATCGGAGAGCGCCTGCACCTCCTCGAGGAAATGCGAGATGTAAACGATCGAGCGGCCTTGTGAGCGCAACCGGCGGACGAGCGCGGCGAGTTTTTCCGCGTCGGCTTGGGTGAGACTGCTCGTCGGTTCGTCGAGCACGAGCACACGGCAGCCGAGCGCCAGTGCCCGGGCGATCTCGACCAATTGCTGCGCCGCGACGCTGAGCTGCCCCGCGGGCACATCGAGCGGGATGTCGGGCCGACCGAGTTCCGCGAGCGCTTCCGCCGCGATGCGACGCGCCTCGGCATGACGCAACAATCCGCCGTGCGAAGGCTCGGCGCCGAGCACGATGTTTTCGACCACCGTGAGATGCGGCGCGATCGCGAGCTCCTGGTTCACCATCACGACCCCCGCGCGACGCGCGTCGGCGGGATTGCGCGGCGCAAACGGCTGACCATCGAGCTCCATCCGGCCGGCGTCCGACACGTGCACGCCGGAGAGAATTTTCATGAGCGTGCTCTTGCCCGCGCCATTTTCGCCGACGAGCGCGTGCACTTCACCTCCGGCGACTTCGAGTTCCACGCCGGCGAGCGCGACCGTAGCGCCGAAGCGCTTGCGAATTCCGGTCAGGCGCAGGCAGGGGATCATGAACGGAACAGGCGGCCGCCCGATCAGTTGCCGAGCACGGCTTTGACCTCGGCCGAGTCGAGATTGTCCGGGGTGACGAGCGCGCAGCCGGTGTCGATCGCAGGCTCCACGGTTTCGCCGCGCAGGTGCTTTACGACGGTCGCCACGCCGAGGTAGCCCATGCGCGTGGGATTCTGGGCGACGAGCGCGCGGATGTCTCCGCGCTTGAGCGCGGTCAGAAGCGTCGGCGACGTGTCGAAGCCGACGAAAACCTTCTTCTTCACGAGCCCCGTCTGACGGAGCGCGAGTAGCATGCCCTGCGTCGTGGACTCGTTGGGCGTGAAAATGCCATCGGCTTCGCGGAGCTTGTCGATGAGGTTCATGGCCGCGTCCTGCGCGGAGGAGATCGTCGCGCCGCCGAAGCGATTCTCGACGATCAATTCGAGGCCAGGGTGGCGGCGGAGCGCATCGAGGAAGCCGGCTTCGCGTTGCGCGGTGCTGGCGGAACCTTCGGCGTAGCGAAGCAGGACCACCTTACCCTTTCCGCCGAGAAGGCGGGCGAGCTCTTCCCCCGCCATCTCGCCGCCGCGATGATTGTCCGTGGCGACGTAGCTGACGAAATCGCTGCCCACCTCGCCCTTCAGCGCGGAATCGAAGATCACGACGGGGATCTTGCGATCCATCGCACTCTTCACCGGGCCGCGCAGCGCGGTGTCGTCGAGCGGTGCGAGCACGATTCCGGACACACCCGACGAAACGAATTGCTGCACGACGCCGATCTGCTGCGCGCGGTCGTCTTCCTTCAGCGGACCCTTCCAGATGATCTCCACGCCAAGTTCCGCGCCGGCTTTCTTCGCGCCCGCTTCGACGGATTTCCAGAACGAGTGGGTCGTGCCTTTGGGGATGACGGCGATCTTTTCGCCGGCGGCAAAGGCACAGGAGGCGGCGGTCAGGAGGAACAGGCGGAGAAAGGTTTTCATGGTTGTGACAAACTGGCGGATTCGCGAGATGCGGGGCGCCGGTGAGGGGTGAGGGTGGAAAGGGCGACGTCTCAGAGTGGCTCGATTGCCACGGGGTTCGTGAGCGTGCCGATGTTTTCGATCTCGATACTGACGCTGTCGCCAGGACGCAACCAACGCGGCTCAGGTTTCGTCGCCATGCCGACGCCTTGGGGCGTGCCCGTGAGAATCACCGTGCCGGGGACGAGCGTCGTGCTGCCGCTCAAATACGAAATGATCGAGGGCACATCGAAGATCATGTCCGAGGTGTTCGAGTCCTGCACGCGTTCGCCATTGAGCACGGTGGAAATGCGCAGGACGTTGGGATTCGGAAGCTCGTCGGTCGTGACCAGCCGCGGTCCGAGCGGAGCAAATGTGTCGAAGAATTTCCCGCGGCACCACTGGCCGCCCCCGAGCTTGATCTGGTGATCGCGCGCGGAGACGTCGTTGGCGCAGGTGTAACCCAGCACGTAGTCGAGAGCACGCTCGCGGCTGACGTTCTTGCACGCTTTGCCGATGACGACAGCGAGCTCGCATTCGTAGTCGACCTCATCACTGCGGAGGTGTTGCGGGAGGAGGATCGGCTCGCCCGGATGCTGGAGCGTGTTGATGCCTTTGACGAAGAGGACCGGACGCTCGGGCGGCTTCGCGCCCGTCTCCGCGGCGTGCTGCCGGTAGTTGAGGCCGACGCAGAGGATCTGCGTGGGCACGATCGGCGCGAGGAGTTTGCCGACAGCCACACGCTCCGTGGTCACGCGATAGTCGCCGAAGATGTCGCCCTCGATCGCGAGAGCGGAGCCATCGGTTTGTTCACTGCCGTAGCGGGCACGACCGGACGAATCGAGAAAACGGATGAGTTTCATTTTGCGGAAAGTATTTTCTGCCAGACCGCTCCGGTCGGATACACGTGAGCGGCGAGAGAGGCGGGGTGCATGGTGATGCTCGTGCCGGGCGCGAGCGGGGCGACGTAGCGTCCACCGCGCACCACGCACGGGTCGAGAAAATGTTCGTGGAGATGATCGACGAACTCGGTGATGCGTCCGTCGAGGGAACCGCTCACGCAGATGTAGTCGAAGATCGATTCGTGCTGCACGTATTCGCAAAGGCCGACGCCGCCGGCATGCGGGCAGACCGGCACGCCGAATTTCGCAGCGAGGAGCAGGACGGCCACGACTTCGTTGACCCCGCCCAAGCGACACGAATCGATCTGGCAAAACGCAATCGCGCGCGCCTGCAGGAGCTGCTTGAAGACGACTCGATTCTGGCAGTGTTCGCCGGTCGCGACGCCAATGCCGAGCGGCTCGAGGGCGCGGGCGATCGCGGCGTGGCCGAGCACGTCGTCAGGCGACGTCGGCTCCTCGATCCAGAGTGGACGAAAGGGCGCGAGCGCGCGCGTCCACTCGATCGCCTGCCCCACATCCCAGCGCTGGTTCGCGTCGATCATCAGCGTGTGCGCCGGACCGATTTCCTGACGCACGATCGCGGCGCGCCGGAGGTCGTCGGGCCGATCGGCGCCGACCTTGATTTTGAAATGCGTGAACCCCTCCGCGAGGGCCTCGCGGCAGAGCCGGCGGATCTTCTCGTCGGAGTAGCCGAGCCAGCCGGCCGACGTCGTGTAAGCCGGATAACCCTCGCGCCGCATTTCGGCTTCGCGTCCGGCGCGAGTCGGCACGAGACGCTCCAACATCTCTCGCGCTTCCTCGGGCTCGAGCGCATCGGTGAGATAACGCCAGTCGACCATCTCGACGATCTGCACCGGCGTGAGATCCGAGAGCAGTTTCCACAGTGGTTTGCCATCGAGCTTGGCCCAGAGATCCCACAACGCGTTTACCACCGCCGCCGTCGCAAGATGGATCACGCCTTTTTCCGGGCCGATCCAGCGGAGTTGCGAGTCGCCGGTGAGATGCTTCCAGAAAAGCCCGGGCGCCGTCGTAAACGCCGAGATCTCCTGCCCCACCACCAGCGGGCGCAATGCGTGCACGGCGGCCACCACGATATCCGTGCCGCGGCCGATCGTGAAGGTGAGCCCGTGGCCCTCGACACCGTCGGCTCGATCCGTCGTGAGCACGACGTAGGCCGCGGAGTAGGCGGGGT